>NZ_RZSF01000005.1:0-59866 GCF_004023325.1 Mesorhizobium sp. M1A.F.Ca.ET.072.01.1.1
ATGCTGAACCATCCCACACTCCCGCATCGGATGCGACGGAGAAGGAGAACGGTCATGAGCAATGACGAAACTCGGGAAGCGCTCAGAATAGCATCCCGCAACGACCTCGCCGTTTTCGGTGTGCGTGCGCTGCGTATTCTTCTGCCAGGAGATTACCAGCACTTTGAATACATTGACTTGTTGCTGCTTTGGATCGGCGCCCGAATGCTTCTCGGCCGAGCATGGCAAGGCGTGGTCAACATGCCACCTCGGCACCTCAAAACCCTTTGCGTCATATGCGCAATCGCCTGGTATCTCGGGCGGAACGCGACGAAGCGGGTGATGCTCGTCACCCACTCGTTGTCCCTTTCCAATACCATAGCGCTCAAGATCCTGAGCCTGGTTCGCAGTCCATTCTTCCAAACCATCTTTCCGGAGTTTCGCCTGAGGGATGACAAGCAGGCTGCAATGGATTTCGAAACGACTTTGGGCGGCGGCCTCATTGCCGGCAGCTTTGGCAGTCGGTTGACCGGCCACGGCGCGGATCTTCTCGTCATGGATGACCCCATCGCTGCACAAGAAGCCTTCTCGATCGTGTCAAGAGACGCAGTGGAATTGTTCTACGAGACGACGCTCAAGACGCGCCGCAACAATCCGCAAACGGGGGCACGCCTACTCATTACCCACCGGACTCACCCAGACGACCTATCGGGCAAATTGCTCAGGGAGGGATTTGATCCACTCGTCCTTGCTTTCGAAGCCCAGGAGGATGAACGTCATGAAGTCGGCAACTTCGTCTTTATCCGCAAAAAGGGCGAGGTGCTCCAGCCGACGATCTATACGCCTGAGATAGTGGCAAACCTCAAGCGCGAGACACCCGCCCACGTCTTTGCGACCCAGTATCAAAACCGCCCGGTCGCCATTGATGGGGGTTTGCTGAAGCCAGGCGACTTCCCCTTGGTGTCGAGTGTGCCCCAAGGTGGGCAAACCATCATCTCCTGGGACGTGGCCTCCTCGACCAACCCCAAGTCATCCTATTCGGTGGCCTTGGTGTTTGTTCGGCACCAGAACGTCAACTACCTCCGACATATCCTGCGCAAACGCGTGGATTATGCCGAGCTGGCGAGCACGGCCAAGACGCTGAACGACCTCTACAGGCCGACCCACCATTTGGTCGAATCCGCTTCCCTTGGCCCTGCCCTCATGGCCGAGCTGCAGGGTCTCGGAGCCAATGTGATTGCCATGAGCCCAACCGCCTCCAAGCTGGAGCGGCTCTTGGCCGTCATGAACCAGGTCAACAGCCAGCAGGTCCACCTGTGGCAGGCGATGCCGGGGCTCGAAGCCTTCCTCGACGAGGCGTTTTCGTTCCCGCATGGGTCGAACGACGACCAGATCGATGCCCTGACGCAATACCTCAAATGGATCGCCGAGACCACGCCAGCACCCGGTCACGAACTCGTTGCCCTTGGCATTGGCAGGCCTCCGCACCAGCGCGATCGCTATCACTCCATCAAGCGAATGGTTCGCAATTGACCGACAAACCACCCCTTTCAGCTTTAGGAGAAACCAATGGATATCGATACGATTACGCGCAAACCCCCAATGGTTGGCCATTGGAGCCTTGATCTCACCACCTTCAAACACTCGATCGACGGCGTTACCAGGGACATCTTCGGCTTCAGGCGCGAGGACCGAGACCTTCTTATCGACGACCTGAAGGATATGACCCGAAGGCCTGACCTTCCCAACGAGAGGACATGGGGACCGCTTTTTCCAGACTGGAAGCCGACCAAGGAGCCCTTCGTTGCTACGTTCCGGATCTGCCCTATGGGACGGTACTTCGAAGTGGTCTGGATCCGCTCCACCATCGTCTACCAACGCTCCCCCGAAATGCTCCTCGGAACCGTAGAGGTTCTCGATATCGATGACAGCCAGACCGTCGATCTGCGAGAATACCGGCTGGACAAAGCCGAACGGGAGGGAAGGCTGCGCTAAGCGAGCCTGGCCTGCCAAAAACAACGGCCGCTCGAGGCGCCTCGAGCGACCGCTGGTCAAACCAGCCCGTCGAGCTAATCGCTATGCCTTGGCCTTCCGCTTCGCCGCCGCCTTCTTCACCGGCGCCGGCGCCGTCTTCCTCCCAAGGCCCGACGATTTTGCCAGCGCAGAACGTGCTGCCGAGTAGTTGGGAGCAACCATCGGATAGTCCTTGGGCAAGCTCCATTTGTCACGATATTCCTCCGGCGACAGATCGTGAGACGTGCGCAGATGACGCTTCAGGGATTTGTATTTTTTGCCGTCCTCGAGGCTAATGATGTAGTCCGGAAACACGGAGCGCTTCGGATTAACCGCCGGCTTCTGCGGTTCCTCGTGCGCCGGCGCCGTGTTGTTCACCTGAGCCAAAGCCGAATTCACACTGGCGATAAGATCCGGCAATCCTGCAACCGGCAGGGCGTTGTTTTGCACATAAGCGGCAACGATGTCAGCAGTCAGCTCAATCAAGTTGTTTTGATTCTCATCAGTCAACGTCCGGCTCCTTCAAACTTTGGGAATTTTGATCTTCGCGATTGTCCAGCAGAAATCGATATCAGCAGGCAATAGAAGGCCCAGAAGCCGCCGTCAATGCGGACTGCAGGCTGACACGATGAAATAAGTACTCATATGGCGGCCTGATAGCTCCGCACCTCTATGAAACCGGCCTATTGGACCGCTTTCACGCGTAAATTCAGCGTCTTCCAAGAAAATGCAGCCTCTAATCTGTGTCCAGGATAGGGCAGATAAATCATTGACCCATCTGAAGCGGCGTTCTCTTTTGGATATCTGCTCGAAAATCGACTGGACTTCCCTCCGGAAGCAAGCATTGGTCTATCAGCAAGACGAGACCAGCTATGGCGAAGAGACACGGCAAGATATCTGACAAAAGCACGACCGACGCCATTCACCAACACTTGTTCGATATAGAACCGGAACTCAGAATGCTGGAAGGCGTGGTGGGGATACTCCAGTCACTTAGCACTACAGCCGATCAAGTCGAGCCCATAGCCCTTGCCCCGCTTGCCCATCTGAGCGCAGAGGCTCTGGAAAAGATTTTTTCAACGTGGCGACAGGCTGTGACCGCCTCCTCTAATGAGGCACTGGCGCAATGAACGACCGCGATCAACGACACTACCGCACAGCAAAAACGCCGATAAGCAGTACTGGTACCGGCTGCATCCGCGAGGGCGACCAAAGGGGTCAGCGTTTCTCACTCGCTGCCGGAAGAATTTTCGTCTTTGCGGAGCAAATCGGCTGGGTCTATCTCCAGCACCTTGGCGATCTTCTCGATCGCCTTCAGGCTTGCGTAGTACCGACCACGCTCGAGCAAGCTGATATAGGTCCGATGCAGCTTAGCCTCATGGGCAAGGTGCTCCTGGGAAATGTCCTTTGCCTCCCGTGCCGCTCGAAGATTGCGCGCAAAACGATGCCGTATGTCCATAGGACGTACCACAGCCGCTTGCGGCGTATACTCGCCACAGAGTATACTCTACATTTCTCACCTACGCCGCATCTCTGCGGCAAATTCCATCCCATTTTGAAACCACCTCGGGGGAAGCATGACTGACTGGTATTATGAAGAGAACGGTACGCAGCGCGGGCCGATCAAGGAGGCGGACCTGGCGACGATGTTTGCCAATCGCTTTCTGCCCCTGGAAGCGCGGGTATGGTCGGCTGCCCTCGGCTCGGAGTGGACGCCAGCCAGCCAGACGAAATTCAAGGACAGTATTTCTGTAGCCCCGCCGATTTTGCCGCCTCCGTTACCCGGCGCGCAGCCAAGCCCGGCGCCCACGGCGGCAGTGCCTCAACCTTCTGCTGCGCGCAAAAAAGCGGAGGCGCCGGGTATCAGCTCGTACTGTGCTGAGGTGATTGCCTTCTCACCGCTGGCCATGCTGCTTGTCGATGTCACCGCCAAGGCAGCCAAAGTGGATCCAAGTGCTGGCGACTTCAACAACGCCTCTCAGCTCTGGTGGACGCTGGCCGTCATCGTGGTGTGCGTCCTGGACGTCAGGCAGCTCAATCGCAAAGGGCTCAATCCAGGCAACCGATGGATTACGCCCTTCGTGCTGCTCTCGCCGGTCGGCTATTTTTGGCGAAGGGCCGCAATCGTCGGCGGCGGCTGGCGCTACCTGTGGCTCTGGCTCGGCTGCGTGGTGATTGGGTTCGCGGGAGAGCTCGCTTACGTCATTGACGGGTGAACACCCAATCAACCTCGCCTAAAAACGCATCCGGCATCACAAGGTTGATATGAACGATACGCAATCCGAATTGCTGACGCTTCTGCTGGTCGCAACGATCATCTTCCTCATTCCGACCATCATTGCCTTCCTGCGGCGCCACCCGAACCGATGGGTGATCTTCCTGCTCAACACCTTTCTCGGGGCCACGGGCATCGTTTGGTTCGGCTGCTTGATCTGGGCGTGCAAGGCCATCCACATCACTGCTGACCCAAGAGGAACCAACGGCGGCGAATCCGGCCTCAACCTGACCGCCAATGACGTCGCACGGGTGCGTTTTGAAAACGTCGCTCCGCCGTCACCGCAGGCCTCGCGATTGCCCAGCGAGGACATGCTCAATCGGCTGGAACGCCTGAAAAAGCTGCGCGACGACGGCGCCATTGACGCTGAGCAATTCGAACGTATGCGCGATGGGGTCGTCAAGGCGGGATAATGCCGAGCTCCAAAGGCTTATCAAAAACCGATCTCAACCCGCACCGTTTCCGATCACAACAGTTCGTCTGGTCAGTGCTCCTTGGAGGACTTCAATGCTAAGGGCTATCTGCGTCACCTTAGGGCCCGCCACCATCTTCGTGCTTGGCGCCACCACCGCACACCTCCAAGCAGCACCCAACATCAGCGTCATGTCTTTGCCCTATGTCGGCTGGCAAGTGGACATTCCCTTCGATAACAATGGAACCGGCAAGATCAAGATAAAGCCCGACACCAAGGAGGGCCGGCAGATTGCTGCCGCCGCGGCATTCTACAGCCTGGAATTCTGCAAGAAATGGTATTGGGAGCTGAGCGGTCCGGCGCGCGATTACATCGCCAGAGCAAAGCGGTCCGATCCACCCGAGTTCACTGCGCTGCAGCGCTCTATTCGCCGCGCTATGCACAAACTCGGTCTAAGACAGGATTTCGATACCTGCGTGATGCTCACTGACCCATACCAGGCTGGCGGAGATCTCGCCGTGCTTATGCCGTGGGGCAAAAACGGCTTTTATCCGGAGCATGATCAATAGCATCTTGGCCTGACAGCAGTCTGAAATGGGCCGCTGAACGAACCCGCTGCGCGGGATGGGCGCGTGGGGTGAGGTAGAGATCACGAGCCGAACGTCGCGCTCGCATTGAGGGTGGTTCGGCAGCGGCAGAGCATCACGGGCTTCTTCAACAAGGAGCCTGACCATGCCCTATCCTGTTCTCGAAGCTTCGATCAGCCCGTTGCGCCAGCGGCTGATCGACGACATGAACATGCGACGTTTCAGCCAGGAGACGCAGCGCAACTATCTCCGCGACATCGGACGCCTGGCGACGGTCCTCGGCCGGTCGCCGGATACAGCGACAACCGACGACCTGCGCCGGTTCCAGATTGAGCAGCAGGATGACGTTTCCAGTGCCGACGATGAACAGCATCGTGTCGGCGCTGCGCTTCTTCTTCACGCATACGGTCGATCGTCCCGATCTGGCGCGCAAGCTCGTTCGTCTGGCGCACCCGCGCAAGCTGCCGGTGGTGCTCAGCCGCGACGAGGTTGCCCGTCTCCTCAACGCCACCACCTGCCTCAAGCACCAGGCCGCGCTGTCGGTTGCCTATGGCGCGGGCTTGCGCGTCGCCGAGGTCTCGGCGCTGAAGGTCGCCGACATCGACAGCGATCGCATGCTGATGCGGGTGGAGCGCGGCAAGGGCGGGCGGTATCGCAACGCCATGCTGTCACAAGACCTGCTCTTGTTGTTGCGTCAGTGGTGGAAGGTCGGACGCCAGCAGGGCGTGATGCATCGCGACGGCTGGCTGTTCCCGGGGCAGCATGCGATGAAGCCCATCAGCACCCGCCAACTCTATCGCGTGGTCGTCGAGGCGGCACAGGCCGCCGACATCGCCAAGCGGGTCGGGCCGCACACGCTGCGTCACAGCTTCGCCACCCACCTGCTGGAGGACGGCACCGATATCCGGATCATCCAGGTCCTGCTCGGGCACGCCAAGCTAAATAGCACCGCCTTCTACACCAAGGTTGCAACCCGCGCGGTGCGCACCGTCACGAGCCCGCTCGACAAGCTTGGCCTCTTCAAGCCGGAAGAGATCTCACCCGACGGCTGAGCGTGCGCGCCTCGATTGAGGTCGCCGACATCTTCCGCACTGCCGGGCCCGCCTACCGGGCCGCCCATGCAGGGCATCTGACACTGCAGCAGCTCAAGGTCATGTCGGCGATCGAGCACTGCCGCACCGCGGCCCTTGGCGGGCACGTCGAGGCCTGCGAGGACTGCGGCCAGTGGCGCATCGCCTACAACTCCTGCCGCAACCGGCACTGCTCCAAGTGCCAGGGCGCGGCTGCACGTACATGGCTCGCCGAGCGGGAAGCCGACCTGCTGCCGGTCGGCTACTTCCATGTCGTGTTCACGCTGCCGGCCGAAGTCGCCGACGTCGCCTTCCACAACAAGGCGATGGTCTACGACCTGCTGTTCAAGGCGGCATCGGAGACGATGCTGACCATCGCCGCCGATCCCAAGCATCTTGGCGCCAGCATCGGCATCACCGCCGTGCTCCACACCTGGGGATCGGCGATGACGCACCATCCGCACGTGCACATGATCGTGCCGGGCGGCGGTATCGCGCTAGACGAAAGCCGATGGATCTCGTCGCGCCCGGCATTCCTGCTGCCGGTGCGCGTGCTCGGCAAGCTGTTCCGCCGCCTGTTCCTCCACCGGTTGGTCGCGCTGCACGACGCCGGCCGGCTCAGCTTCTTCGGATCGATGGCGCACCTCACTGACCGGCGGGCATTCCTGCACCACCTCGCTCCCGTCAGCAGGAAGCGCTGGGTGGTCTACGCCAAGGCACCCTTCGCCGGCCCGGAGGCGGTGCTCGCCTATCTGTCGCGCTACACGCACCGGGTCGCGATCTCGAACCGCCGCCTCATCCGCCTCGACGAAAGCGGCGTCACCTTCCGCTACAAGGACTATCGTCGCGACAGCGCCGACCGGCAGCAGCTCATGACGCTCGCGACCGACGAGTTCATCCGCCGCTTCCTGCTCCACGTCTTGCCAAAGGGATTCCACCGCATCCGGCATTGCGGCCTGCTTGCCGGCTCTGCTCGCAAGGCCAGCCTCGCACTTGCTCGTGAACTCCTGAATGTCGCCGCACCGTCCGATGACGACACCACGGACGAGCCGGACAACTTCCGCCCGCCATGCCCCTGCTGTGGTGGCCGCATGATCGTGGTCGAGGTGTTCGAACGATGGAGGCAGCCGCGCGGGCCGCCACACGGTTCCCCGTCGACCGGGAGCAGCACGCCATGACCCGGCATGGAATGGTTCAGCCTTCAGCTGCAGGCACTCAGCCTCCGGCAACGGCTCGACGCACGTCTATGGTGATTATCAACGCCGACAGAGCCGCGCCGAGCCGCCCACCGTCCCGACAATACCGCGGGGAGGCCCAACGAAGCGGTCTGTCCGCATTCACCCCAGAGCTTCCCGATGGCGGTCGCGCCATCGCCGACATCTGCCGAAATCCGAAATCCCCATAGCCATCGCCTGTGGCCCGCGGGTTACTTCCTCGGGGACTTTCGTACGCCTGCCGGCGCCCGAAACTCTTCACGAAAGCGGATCGGCAGCTTCGCAATGCAGATCTTCAAGAGCGGACATTTCACTTTGGCAGAGGCATCATGCCCACTGTTCGATGCCCGTCCCGCCTTCAAACCATCGCGTAGGCGATATCGAGCGGAACGCGGTGGTCATCGACCGACCGAACGCCGGCGGTGTTCTCGGCCAGAACGAGCGATGCCTTTCGTTCCTGTTCCGACAGGTAACCGCCCCAGAAGGCGACCACCCCGTTGGTCACGATCACGTCGGCCTCTCCGATTGAGGGCCATGCTTCGGACCGCAGGGCAACAACAATTTCCTGCCTGATACTGGCAACGTCATGGAAGGAGACCGGGCGAGGCAGGCTCTTCCTGACGGAAAACAGCGCACGCACCAGGTCCGCCCCGGCGACGATCCCCACGACGCGTTCGCCCTTGACGACAAAGACCAGCCGGGTGCGATAGATTTCAAGCAGCGCTGCTATTTCGTCGATCGGGGTGCTCAACGAAACAGTGACCACCTGCCTGGTCATGAGGTCAGTCACATGGAGGGAGTGCGACTTTAAATAGTCCGCTGCGAGCGCCGTATTGCTGCCAAAGAGCCGAACCCACCAAGGTCGGCGAGGAGCGGCTGTCCCGATTTCGGCCCTATGGATCAGGTCTTCCTCGCTTACGCTCCCGAGCAGCACGCCCCGGTCGATCACGGCAACCGCGCTCAACTCGCGCGTGACAAGGAGGTCGCACACTTCGTCCAATGCGCTGTCCGGCCCGACCGCGACGACCGGTGACGTCATGACATCCATTGCGATCAGCGCCCGTGCTCTGTCGGGCGGCCGAACGCCAGGCCACGAAAGCACCTGTGGCTATCGCTTTTGGACCCATCCATGGTCTGCGCGCCTCGTCGCGCATTTCGCAAGATTTCGTGCTTTCGCCGATTTGAACCATCGGCGCCGGCCGCCAAGCCGTTGCGAAAGCTTCGCCCTTTCGTTTGTGCAGCACAAACGAAATTTATTGCGGCTTTATGACAATTTTTTTGCATCGTAATTTCGATACGAGCGAGCGGCATCGGCCCTTCCCTTTTTCGGACGCGATATCCATTTTTGACGGGTCGTACTGGTTTTCGGCAGACGGCGATGTCACTCCCGAAAGCGTCTGAAGGGGATCTTATGATGATCACTGGTGCCCAGTGCCGCGCCGCTCGCGCGCTGGTCGAATGGACCCGCGAAAAGCTCGCCAGCAATTCTGGTGTGGATGCGCTGGTCATCGAAGAATTCGAGCGTCGGATCACCCTCCCCGACCGGGACATCTGCGACACACTGCAAACCACGCTTGAAAAGGCCGGCGCTGTTTTCATTGCCGAGAACGGCGGCGGTATCGGCGTTCGCCTCAAGCTCAACCGCTCGGAGGTCAGGCGGATCGGGGTTCTGGAGAATGAGGGCGGTATCGTCGGAACGGATGCCGTTCCATAGGCTCAGGCCTCTGAGGATCGATCAATTCGCTATCCCAGTCCCCTCGATGGACAATTTCAGGATCCAGCGTTGGCTGATCAGGTGCAAGCAAGGAGAGGGTCGTGAAGGTTATGTGGGGTGATCTCACCGAGGAGGAGCAGACAGCGCTTAAGCGCATGAATCGCGGACCTTGCCCGGCTCTATCGAAAGCAATGGCCGAACGCCTCGTCTTCCTCGGGCTGGCGGAAGAGAGACCGCACGGAACCGGCATAAACAGGAATGGAAGAGAACTGGTGATAAACACCTTGCTCGGCACTCGCCTCGAATAGCTCAAGAATGGCACCGTTGAGATGGTTGCCTTGACTTCCGAGATTGCTTCCCCAATTATGCCCTTATGAACGCCGCTGCTAAAATGCTTTGCGATTTTCTTTTCCGGGTTTGCCCCATCGCGGGGTTTTAACCCCCGGCTCGGCCGCCATGTGCCCCGAGCCGAGGGGCATGACTTCCATCGACATAGGGATGATCCGCAGGGCCTGCACCGCCCCGGTATCGCCGCTTCGAGCAAAAAAATCTCTCCGAATTGGCCAGTTACCGCCACCTTGATGGCGGCCGGGCCGCTAGAAATTATGAGAATGCAAATGCAACAAAACACGAAAACCCAGCGTAAGCCCAATATCCGCATTTCGCAGTCGGATCATGCACGTTTGTCGGCCCTCGCGAGCACTCTGGCCGCACGAAACCCAGATGCGTCCGATGAACTGCTTACCGAACTCGAGCGTGCGCGCGTCGTCGCCGATGGCTGGGTCTCAGCCGGCACTGTCCGGATGGGCTCGACTGTGACGTTCAAGCCCGACACTGGCGATCGGAAAACGGTCACACTGGTTTATCCTGGCGATGCGGACATCTCTGAGGGCAAGGTTTCAATCCTGACGCCGATCGGCACGGCCCTGATCGGCCTCTCGGCTGGACAGTCGATCATGTGGACCGCCCGAGACGGGCGCAGGCACGAACTGTTGGTGCTTGGTGTGAATCATCCCGCCCCGGAAGACGATGGCGCCGACCGCCTCGCACCTGCGTCTCCGGCGATCGCGGCGAGCCTATAGACATGGGCGTCTCCGTCCGTCTCCTCAATCACGCAGGCAGTCTGATCGCGGGAGTCTGACCCCTGGGCCGGCCTGGTCCGGCGCAGGGGTATCTTTCCACATCACCCGATCAATTGCTTATTGCCGGATCGCCTTTCATTGGCCCGGCTGGAGACATTTCATGCCCACTACCGATAGCTGCCAACTGACCACCAAGGACTACACGATTCTTGAGGTGATACGGGAGCGCCATCCAATCCGCGACGAAACCTTCTCGACTATTCTTCAACGGAAGATTTCGAGCGCAGTTGTAATGTTTCGGGAAGACATCCCGGCAAACGTCGTGACGCTCAGCAGCCGCGTGCCTTATCGGGTGAACGACGGCCCTGCCGAAGCCCGCATCGTCGCCCATGACCAGATGCGCGGTCTGGTCGGCATGCTTTTGCCTATAACCAATCCGCGCGGCCTGGCGTTGCTCGGTCTGGCCGAGGGTCAGTCCATGTCCATTCCGACAGCGGACGGCAGCCTTGAAACGCTGACCGTGCATGAAGTGGTTTATCAACCAGAAGCCGCAAGGCGCGAGAGGCTGAAGTTGGCGGGAGTTGCTGCGCCGGGCTCGCACCGGCTGAGCGGACCGGGTCTGCGCGTCGTCCATCGTTCCGATGAACCGCACGACGAAGCTCAGAACAAGGTTGCGGCGGCCTTCGACACCGGTTTCGACGACCCGGATCCGTCGGCCGCTTGAGAACTCGACTATCCCGAAGGCCGTGAAGGCGGGTAGACAAGCGTTCCGTCGACCCTCGCCCTCACGCCGCCGGTGAGTTTCGCCGACTCGACCTTGTCTTGGCCCATCAGATGAAAAACGGTTTCGCCGTGGCTGATCAGATAGTCAGCCACGATTCTCCTGTGACAGCGCCACCAGAGCGTTTCCGAGCACATGACGGCACACCGCCGCTGCCTGCCGAGGGAAACAAGCCTGTTCAAGCCGCTGGCAAACTCCGCGGACAAAGCGTAGTCGGCGTAGTTGTGGAAGCTCTGGTTGATCCAGAATGCGTTGAGCGTCGGCGCAACGTCGTGTGCCTTGCCGCGCAGGCCGCCAAGCTCGGGGATGCACTCATATCCGATGCCGAATGCTGCCAGACTTTCCGGAAGCACCTCGCTGTTGAATTGCGGGTTCGCCCGCGATCGTCTGACGGTCCTTATGTCGACCACCAGGGCGACTTCTCCAACTCGCAGCAGGGCAACAAATTCGGCAATCGACCTGCTCGAGTGACCGATGGTGTAAAATGGATAAGGCATGTTCGGTCAATGCGTGGCGGTCCATCCTTCCAGCCACGTGGCTTCGCTCCTGGGAGGAATGATCATTTCACAACTTGGTTCAGGCCGCGTAGCGCCTCCTGCACGTCGGCTCGCGCCTCGCTTGCTTCCGGATAGACTGCATAGGCCGGATAGGTGAATTCCGGCGCGCCTTCCACGACCTCCAGCTGCCCCGCCTCGATATGAGGAGCTGCGGCGCCCCGGCGGAAATAGCCCATGCCGCCAGCGCGCAGAATATAGCTGAGGCCCAACGGCCCCAGGCCAACCAGCAATCCAGGCTCTCCGAACGCGGTCGAACTTGCATCGTGCTGCGCCGCGAACAGCGGTCCCCAATCCACATAGACATAGTCTTTCGCACCGGCCGGATCTTCGCTCTTGGTCCTCACGAGAACAAGTTGCTCTTCGACTAGCAACTCCACCTTGAATCCTGGCAAGAGCTTCGGCGCATAGAGCACCGCGATATCCAGGACCCCGGTCCGGAGCTGTTCGAGAAGCTGGTCGGGCACGCCGACCTGAGCATGGATCGCGATCTGGGGCTTAGCCTTCTTCATCCACACCAGCCAGTCGAGCAGCAGCGGATTCCACAGGCTGAGTTCGCCGCCCAAGGCAACGACGCTTGTCCGCCCCGACGGGATGGCGAGCTGATGTCGGGCACGCTCCCAGATTTGAACGAAAGATTGGGCGTACCGCTCGAACTCGCGCCCGGACGGCGTCAATTGCGCGCCGTTGCGGTTTCGGATGAAGAGCTGACGTCCGAGCTCCTCCTCCAGCGTGCGTATACGTGCGCTCACAGTGGTCTGCGTGACGTGAAGGCGATCCGCAGCCTTCAGAAAACTGCCCGAATGGACGATTTCAAGGAACGTGCGGGCGCGATCGATGTCCATCGTACCTTCCGTGAATGCAATAATTTTGCACTCATACAACATTTAATTCCGTTTGCCTTCCTATTTCGTGCGGAGCACGCTGCAGCAAACGTGCGGGCGCACGAATGTGGAGCTGACGATGGCAGAAGAGAAAGACCCCGACCTTGAAATCCACGAATACGCATCTCCGCCCTGCTACGCGCACGAGCTTTCATCCGAATATGGCGGACAAGCTGAGCCGGGAGATTCCTGGAGCTGCGTCCTGCGCTGGCGCAAGGCGGAACGGCAGAGGCTGATCGAGGAGCGCCCCGCCATCGACGCTGAGGAGAGGAGCGCCAGGTCAAACCGCATCGCTTCGCGCCTTGACGTCGCCGTCGGCAAAGTCAGTGGCCGCATCGTCAGCGGCTATTGGCCGTTCCGCGGCGAACCCGACCTGCGCAACTGGGCGATCACGGTCATCGAGCGCGGCGGCAGGATCGCGCTTCCGGTCGTCATGAGGAAGGGCTGGCCACTGGAATTCCGCGTCTGGAGGCCGGGCGATCCGCTTGAGCGTGGCGTTTGGAACATCCTGGTTCCCTCACGCGGCCCCTCGGTCGTGCCGGACGTCGTGATAGCGCCGGTGGTCGGCTTCGACGGAGCGAATTATCGCCTGGGATATGGCGGCGGCTTCTTCGACAGAACGCTCGCGGCGATGCACAGGCGGCCGCTGGCCATCGGAGTGGGTTATGCCGGAAGCAGGCTCCGAACGATCCATCCGCAGCCGCACGACATTCCGATGGACGTGATCGTCACGGACGACTGAAACACGAAGCAGACAGCGCCTGGTTTCCGATCGCGACGGCGGCTGAACGTCGTCCATCGCGGCAACCATCCTGCATGCCTGAATGAAAGGCAGGTTGAGCACCATGTCGAATCCAGCGGCATCCTTCGACGACCATAAGCCCCGGTTCTTCGCCAGATGGCTGTACTCGACCAACCACAAGGATATCGGGACGCTCTATCTGCTGTTCTCGATCATGGCGGGGATACTCGGCACCGCGCTTTCGGTGCTGATCAGGATGGAACTCCAGGAGCCAGGTTTGCAGATATTCGGCGATCCGAGTGTGTACAACGTCGTCGTCAGCGCCCACGGCCTTGTCATGATCTTCTTCGTCCTGATGCCGGCCTTGATCGGCGGCTTCGGCAATTGGATGGTGCCGATCATGATCGGCGCGCCCGACATGGCGTTTCCGCGCATGAACAACATCTCCTTCTGGCTGCTCGTGGCCGCGTTTATCCTCTTCGTCAGCTCGATGTTCGTGCCGGGAGCGCCAGGCACTCTCGGCCACGGCGGCGGCTGGACGCTCTACCCGCCGCTTTCGACCTCCGGCCAACCGGGCCCGGCGGTCGACCTCGTCATCCTGTCGATCCACCTTGCGGGAGCGTCGTCGATCCTGGGCGCGATCAATTTCATCACGACCATCTTCAACATGCGCGCGCCGGGAATGACGATGCACAAGATGCCTCTGTTCGCCTGGTCGATGCTGGTCACCGCTTTCATGCTTTTGATGTCGCTGCCGGTGCTTGCCGGCGCGATCACGATGCTGCTCACGGATCGCAACTTCGGCACGACCTTCTTCGTCCCCGACGGCGGCGGCGACCCGATCCTCTTCCAGCACCTGTTCTGGTTCTTCGGCCATCCCGAGGTCTACATCATGATCCTGCCCGGTTTCGGCATCATAAGCCACGTCATCTCGACCTTCGCCAAGAAGCCGATCTTCGGCTACATCGGCATGGCCTATGCGATGGTGGCGATCGGCATGATCGGCTTCGTCGTCTGGGCGCATCATATGTATACGACCGGCATCTCCCTCGACGCCCAACGCTACTTCGCCTTCGCGTCGATGGTGATCGCCGTCCCGACAGGCGTGAAAGTGTTTTCGTGGCTGGCCACGATGTGGGGCGGGTCGATCGAGTTCAAGACGCCGATGCTGTGGGCGACCGGCTTCGTCCTGCTCTTCACCATAGGCGGCGTCACCGGGATCATGGTCGCCAGCCCCGGCATCGATCGCTCGTTGCACGACACTTATTTCGTGATCGCCCATTTCCACTATGTGCTGTCTTTGGGCGCGGTCTTCGCCATCTTCGCGGGCTTCTACTACTGGTTGCCGAAGATGACAGGCTACATGTACAGCGAAGCCTTGGGAAAACTGCATTTCTGGACGATGTTCATCGGCGTCAACCTTGTCTTCTTCCCGCAGCATTTCCTCGGCATGGCGGGCATGCCGCGACGCTACGCCGACTACCCCGACGCTTTCGCCGGGTGGAATTTCGTGGCGTCGATCGGATCCTACATCTCGACCGCGGGGCTGATCATCTTCTTCGTCGCGGTCGCGGAAGCTTTCAGCCGCAAGCGCGTGGCCAGCGCCAACCCGTGGGGCGAAGGGGCGACCACGCTTGAATGGCAGCTGCCCTCGCCGCCGCCCTTCCATCAATGGGAACAGCTACCCCGCATCCGTTGAGCAACCGGACCACTGGATGCTTCGACAAGCTGTCTGGTGAATGTCATGAACGAGACCACAGACCCGACCAGCCAGATTCTGCTCGTTGCGATCTTCGCGTTTTGGTGGGCAATGCTGGGCAGTTGGAGCCCGCTTCTGTCGCGTTGGATCGAGGAGAGGGCCAAGCGGGACGATGCGTCGACGCGGCCGAACGGCAGTATGGAACCTGCGCCCTCTGTGGACACGCCCCTGAATGCGCTTCGAGAGATCGACCCGGACTTCGACCTCCCAGCATTCCTATCCGGCGCCAAGAGCGCCTATGAAGCTATCTTGCGGGCCTATGCGGACGGCGACATCCCGACGTTGAAACGCCTCGTCGAGGCTGAAGTGCTTGATGCGTTTGAGCGGGAGATCGCCGAACGTCGGAACCGGGAGGAGACGTTGCAACTCACCTTCATTGGCACGCGTGAAGCGAAGGTCGTCGACGCGCTCGAGGAGGACGGCGTCGCTGAGATCGTTGTCCGGTACGATTCCGACGTGGTCAGCGTCACACGCTCCGCCGATGATGCGGTCGTCGCCGGCGATCCCCTGCAGATCGTCGAGGTGATCGACTATTGGACGTTCGCCTGTGAAACTCGGTCAACGAAGCGGAATTGGAAGCTGATCGCCACGGAAGGCGAATAGCGCTATCATCGGGCGGCTTCAATCGGATCTGCTCGGCCAGAGCCGCGGCCATATAAGACCGCCGCCTCGCCAGCATGGCCCCTATAGCTCGGCGCGAAGTACCTCCAAACGTCAGCAGGCATCCTGCCTTGACACGTGACCTCGGCACCGCCGGAGGCCTCCCCGGCAACGCTCCAAAATCTTATGAAGAACGATCAGGGAAGGGCTCCGACTGGCAGTGATCGTAAAGGCACCACCCTACTCGAACATGATCCGGGCGGTACCTCTTTTGGCGATCAACGCTCTCCGGACTTCCTGAATCCGCTGGGCCTGTTGTTTGGTATAGGGACCCATCGGCCGGGTCTTTTCATTGCCGCGACGCACCCGGCAGTACCAACGGCCGCCATCCGCGAAGATTTCAACCGAGGTCGGCATCTCGTCGGACTCTTCCTTGGCAATTTCCTCGGCAAACTCGACGATCTTTGAACAGTGCTGAGCGGGCGCTGTTGTGGGCAAACCGGCGACTGCGTTAAGTTCCTGCTGCAGTGTGGACATAGGTCGAACTCCTTTCGGTCACGATGAAACACCCGTTCATCCTGGTTGTGCTCCCAGTTACCCGCGAGCCATTTGCCGCTCCATCGCGACCTCGGCTTCGAGGCTTTCGATGTCCCGGAAAATCGAGGCGGCAGCCAGCGTGCGTCCTTTGCTCCTGAACCGCAGCAGGCAGTCCCTGGCGGCGACGTCGCCCTCGACGACGATCTCGTCCCATCTCTCGGCATGTCCGACATAGTTGATCGGAACGTCGTAATGCTGGCTCCAGAAGAACGGGACGGCGACGAACTTCTCGCGATGGCCGAGCATGTTGAGCACGGCGGTCTGCCCCTGCCTCTCGGCAACCACCCAGTGCTCGACCCGGATGTTCTCGCCGCTGTGGGGATCGGGCCATCGCGCTATGTCGCCGGCCGCGAAGATCCCCGGCTCGCTCGTCTCCAGAAAGGCGTCGACGGCGACGCCGCGGTCAACGGCCAGCCCTGCCGCTTCGGCGAGCCCGATGCGCGGCCGCACGCCAATGCCGACGACCACGAAATCGGCCGCCAAGGTACTGCCGCCGCTGAGGTGCGCCTTCCCGCCGTCGATGCTAGTTGCGGTTTCCTCCAGATGGAATACGACGCCATGCTCTTCATGCAGGGCGCGAATGAAGTCGCCCATCTGCGGGCCCAGGACACGTTCCATGGGCCGCTTCTCCGGTGCCACGACATGGACGTCGATGTCGCGCGCACGAAGAGCCGCGGCAACCTCGAGCCCGATGAAGCTGGCGCCAAGCACGACCACGCGGCGCGCGGCGGCGGCGCGCGCGATGATCGCCTTGCTGTCCGCGAACGAGCGCAACGTATGGACGTGCGGTCGGTCGGCCCCTGGGACGGTTAGGCGGACAGGTTCCGCGCCGGTCGCAAGCAGCAGCCTGTCGTAGGGAATCCTGCTTCCGTCTGCGAGGACAACCTCCCGGGAACGAAGGTCGATGCGGTCGGCTTTCGTGTTGAGCCGCAGGTCGATGTTGTTCTTCGCATAGAACTTCTCCCCGCGGAGCGGGATCCAGTCCTCCGGGGCTTTTCCGGCGAGGTAGTCCTTGGAGAGGTTCGGCCGGTCGACTGGCGGCGCGCGATCGTCGCTGACCATGACGATGCTGCCCTGGAACTGTTCCCGCCGCAACATTTCGGCCGCTGCGAACCCCGCCGCGCCGCCGCCTATGATTACGATTTTGTCAGGCACCTGGCCGGAGCTTCTGGAGCGCGGTTTCCGAGCCGCCCGTTTCAGTTTCTCGCCGACGAATATCCGGCCATCCCGCTGCTCGACGGCCCAGCAGGCTAATGGATTGAAGGCGGGAGCGCGCAGCGCTTCGCCAGTTCGCAGATCGAAGCACGCGTGATGCCACGGACACCGGACGGTGTCCGCCACCAGGAGACCTTCCGCCAGCGGCCCGCCGTAATGCGTGCATGTCGCAGAGGTAGCGAAGACTTCGGTCCCTCGGCGCACGAGTAACACCTGTTCTCCGCTGCTATGGCCGACAAGTTTTCCGCCATCGGGAAGATCGGACAACGCGATGCCTTGGACCAGATCCGGTCCGGCTAGCTTGGTAGCGCCTTCAGCCACGTTTTTCTCCATTGGCGATCCGATGTCGTAATCGCTCGTACACGGCCGAGAAGCGGCAAATCTTCCACCTGCGCAGCCTCGGATCGCATCGTGCCTGGCTGGATTTGCCCACGTCGCACCGCTCGCGCCAGGCGCCTCGCCTGGTCACTGTCGCGAGATTGAGCAACGCTCAGGCGTAAGTTTCCTGCCATTTCCGGTGGCACGCAAACGAATTTAATCGGCAATTGCGTGCAACTTTTATGTTGGCCCAGCGATCCCAACGCTGACAGCTATAGGATCGTTTGCCCCGTCTTGCCCCAGTCGGCGAGAAAGGATTCGAGCCCCCTGTCGGTCAGTGGGTGCTTGGCGAGGTTTCTGAGCACGTTTGGTGGCACGGTGGCGATATCGGCGCCTGCGATCGCTGCCTGTTTGACATGAAGAGGGGTGCGAATTGAGGACGCGAGGATTTCCGTCCTCAAGGATTTGTCGTTGTCGTAGATCGCGCGGATTTCCCGGATCACCTCCATGCCGTCTAGGCCGAGATCGTCGAGCCTGCCGACGAACGGCGAAATGAAGGTCGCGCCAGCCTTGGCCGCGAGCAGTGCCTGGTTGGCCGAAAAGCACAGTGTCACATTGACCTTGTGTCCGAGCTGGCCGAGCGCGCGGCACGCCCTGAAACCATCCCAGGTCGACGGCACCTTGACGGCCACATTGGCGGCAATCTGGGCGAAACTTTCTCCTTCGGCAATCATGCCGTCGAAGTGCGTCGCCGTGACTTCCGCTGAAACCGGGCCCTCGATCGTCTGGCAGATTTCCTTGATCACTTCTCTGATCGGCCGCCCGGTCTTTGCGATCAGCGACGGATTTGTGGTCACCCCATCGACAATGCCGGAGGCGGAAAGATCGCGAATTTCAGAAATGTCGGCGGTATCGACAAAGAATTTCATTGTTTTTCTCCTCAACGCGAACGTGCCCATCGATGCTTTGATGAGGTCTTCTTTAGTTTGGTTCCAGAAAGGTGATTTTGGTCTCGCTGTCGTGATTGCGCGCCCAATGTCTTTGATAGCAGTGGCAGCGCGATGCGGCGTTTCTATCGATGTCTCAGCAAAACCTCTCTAAGGACGATGGCATCGTTGTGGGCCTCGTCATGAGCCGAGTAAACGAGTGTGACAGGGCCCGCCCGCATCAGGTCGCGCAGCCGGTCGAGTTCATCGCGATGCTCACGGATTTCCGCCGCATATCTCCGACGGAATTCCTCCCAGCGGGCGGGATCGTGTCCGAACCATTTCCGAAGCTCGGCGCTTGGCGCGAGTTCTTTCATCCAGCAGTCGATGCCGGCGTCGGTCTTCTTGACCCCGCGCGGCCAAAGCCGGTCAACCAGCACCCGTGTGCCATCGTCGGCAGCTGGGCTCTCATATGCCCGCTTCAGTTTTATCCTCTCGTCGATGACTTTTCCGCTCATCCGTCCGTCTCCTTTTCGTTGACGGCATCCAGAAGCCCGGAGAACTTCTGTCGAAGGATCATCTCGTCGGCTTGATCGGATACGCTGACGAAGATGCTGCCCCGATACCGCTCGATCCAGTGATGGCCGGTTCCGTGGCTGCGCAGGTAGTCACCGATCTGATGAACCGTCGAATACTCCAGGCCCTGATGCAGGAGGAATTTCATAAGGTTGTGCTTTGCAAGCCGGGACAGATCGTCCCTGGCTCAGGGGGAGGCCTTCTGCCCTTGAGCGTTGAACTGTCTTAGATAGGCGATCACATCGGCGATCTCCTGATCCTTGCTGAGACCGGCGAATGTCATCTTCGTGCCTGGCACCAGTTTGCGCGGCGCGTGCAGATATGTGGTCAGCGTCGGTTCATCCCAGGTCAGGCCCGAATTCTTGTTCGCCGCGGAATAGTTGTAACCCGGGTAAGTGCCTGCCGCACGGCCAACGACGCCATTCAATACAGGCCCTACCCCGTTCTTAGCGTCGGGGCCGACCGCATGGCAGGCCATGCACCTCTTGAAGACCGAGGCGCCGGCGTCAGCATTGCCAGGAGATTTGTCCTGCGCCTGCGCAGAGCCGACTGCGGTGAGAACCGCGGTCGTCAATCCAAGAATGGTCGATTTCATCTTCGCGTGCTTTCAATGAGGGGCGGCTTGGTTGTCGCCAAGCCACCCTGTTATGTCGGTATTCGAAACTCACAGCCTGCCGGATCCGAAGCGTGGATCCGGACCCGGCAGACTTGCCTCAGGAGGGAACCAATGGGCCGGGGTTCTTCAGATATTGGTTCTTGATCGCGTCCGCCGCCCAATAGGCAAGAGCGCCCACCGGTCCGGTCGGATTCTTCCCGGCGTTCTGCGGAAATACACAGGCGCCGGTGACGAATACGTTCGGGACATCCCAGACCTGAAGATGTCTGTTCAGGACGCTGGTGGTGGGGTCGGCGCCGAAAACGGCCCCGCCGGTATTGTGGGTGCTCTGATAGGGAACTATGGAATAGGGCACCGGCGCAATGCTCCGATCGACCCTGATCGCACCCATCTCCTTGGCGATCTTCACGCAGATGTCGGCCTGGCCGTTCATCTGCTTTACTTCGTTGCCCTGGAAATCGAACGTCATCCTCATCAGCGGACGTCCGAAGATGTCCTTATAGGTTGGATCGAGGCTGAGATAGTTCTGCCTGTAGGCCATCACCGCGCCTTGATTGCCAACGTTGGCCGCATGGTCATAGTTGTCGACCACTGCTTTCTTCCAGTCCGAGCCCCAGCGCGGCGTGCCGTGGGGTGTCGGATGTGACTGGATAGGCCGGGCGCCAGAGTTGCTGCAACTGATACCGCCACCGCCGATGTAACCGGCCTTCACGAAATCGTAGTTGTCACCGTTGAAATCATCCATGCAGGTGCCGAGCGCGCCGGCGCCCATGAAGCGGTTCAGGATGGTCTTCTTGTCGAAGAAGGCGGTAGCCCCGCCGCCGCATTGGTAGGCATAGTTTCGGCCGACCACGCCTTTCCCCGTGGCGGGATCATAAGGAACGCCGATCCCCGACTGCAGCAGCAGGTTAACGTTGCCGAGCGCGTAGGCCGACAGGATGATGAGGTCGGCAGGTTGTTCGAATTCTCGCCCACGAGCGTCCAGATAGCTGACGCTGACGGCCTTCTTGCGGGTCGAATCGAGATTGACCTTCAGCACGATCGAATTTGTGCGCAGTTCGAAATTCGGATTCTTCAGCGCCAGCGGAATGACGGTGAAATGCGGGCTGGCTTTTGCATTCGCCTCGCAGCCGAAACGCTCGCAGTAGCCGCAGTAGTGGCATTGGCCGAACGCCACGCCATCGGGATTGACGTAATCGCGAGAGGCGTTGGACGAGGGGTTTGGGAAAGGATGGTAGCCGAGGTTGCGGGCCGCCTTCTCGAACATCACCATGCTCTGCGCGGCGATCATTGGCGGGTTGGGATAATCTTCCTTACGCGAGCCCTCGAAGATATTGCCGCCGTCGATTTTCTTGCCGTTGAGATTGCCGGCCTTGCCGGAGGTGCCGCAGGTCTTTTCGAACTTGTCGTAATAGGATTCGAGATCGTCATAGGTGATCGGCCAGTCCTGCAGGTGCATGTCCGAGGGAATGATCTTCTCGCCGTACTTGTCGACGGTCCGGGTGCGCGCCTGATGATCCCATTCGAGCCAGCGCCAGGTCACGCCGTTCCAGTGCACGCCGGCACCGCCGACACCCTGCCCCGGCAAGAAGGAGCCGAGTTGACGCATCGGCAGTGCCGTTTGCGATTCACTATTGCGGAATGTGATGGTTTCCCGCCGCACATTCTGCATGAGGTCGTGACGGGCGGCGTAGCGCAATTCGTCATGGATTTCCGGGTCGATGAAGTCCGGATTGGTGTCGCGCGGGCCTCCCCGCTCAAGGGCGACGATCTTCAGCTTGGTGGACGCAAGCTCCTTAGCGATGATGCCGCCTGTCCATCCAAGGCCGACAATCAGGACATCGACAGCGTTCAGTTTGGTGGCCATGTCAAAGTCTCCTTCTTCTTCCGCCGGTCAAATGAGGTCTTGGATGCCCTTCGGCTCAGCCTTGTAGGGTTTGTTCCGGAACGGCTCGATCTTGTCCGCGTACATGGCGTCCGCGCCGGGAAAGCCGATCATCTTCCAAGCAGCCGCGCCCTTGTTCCCGCCATACATCGGGTCCGCGAAATAACCCTCGATCGTGAGCTGCAGCAGGAGCCCGAAGAAGGTCGCCGTCGGCACTGTCGGAAGCTCGACCTTCTTGCTGTCGAGGTCGGCCATCACTTCGGCACGGTCTTTTGCCGACAAGCCGTCGAAGGTGCTCTTGCGCTCCTTCTGCACATAGGCGCTGACGTCCGCGATGCCGGCCCGCATCAACTCCGACGGAGACATCGGCAGTTGATAGCCTTGCTCCGGCGTACCTTCGCCGAACGGCCCTTCCAGATACAGCCGATCGCCCTTGCCGTACCCGCCGGCCATCTGCCGGTCGATGTAGGTCGCGATGCCGAGCTCCTTTGCGCCGGGACCGGTTGAATCGCTCGGAATGAGGGTGTCGACCGCCGCCTCGACAAAGGCGGATTCGTTCACGTTGAAGAACTCATAGCCGGCTCCTCCGACATGAGGTTCGGTGGTCGCGGCCACGTGATGATGTTTCGTATCGGAGGCCGCAGCCACGATTTCGTCCGCCGACGCCGATCCGCCTAACGGCAAAGTGCTCGCTGCCGCCCCGGCCGCGCCGAACAGCTTCAGAAAGTCACGCCGTCCTACGCCGCCTTGGTCGCTCTTCTCTTTCGTCGACATGATTTCTCCTGTGACGCTGCAGGCAAAACGGTGGGTGAGGTTGGAGAGGGCTCGCGCCCGCACCAACCCGGCGCTGCGCAGCATCCAGCGCTAAGCCTCGGTGGATTTCCTGAAGCCTAATGTTCGCGCTCGTTATGTGGCAAACGAAATTCATTGACATTTAAGCGCAATTTTTATGCTATCCGCGATATGGACATTGAACTCGCCCGTACCTTTATCGAGATCGTTTCGACTGGGAGTTTCATTCGGGCCGCCGAACGCCTGAACGTGGCCCAAACGACGGTGAGCGCGCGTATCCGCAACCTTGAGCAACAGCTCGGCCGCACTCTCTTCGTCCGGCACAAGGGCGGAGCTTCGCTCACCCCTGCTGGCGAACAGTTCCTGCGTCACGCCCCGATGTTCGTCCAGCTATGGCAGCGCACCCTTCATCAGGTTGCCGTGCCGCCGGGCCGCCGAGCTGTTCTGACGGTCGGCAGCGAAGTCAGCCTTGCGCAACCTCTTCTGCTCGATTGGGTCCGATGGATGCGCCGCTCGCTTCAGGATATTGCGCTTAGAGTACACGTCGACGTGCCGCAGGATTTGATCAACCAGGTCGCGTCGGGACTGGTCGACTTGGCAATCATGTACGCGCCCCCCCACAGACCGGGTTTGAAGATCGATCTGCTTCTGGACGAAAAACTCGTCCTCGTAACTACAAATTCCGAAGCGCGCGTCCTGGACGAATCCGATTATGTTTATATGGATTGGGGGCCGGATTTTGGACTCCACCACGGGATGAATTTCCCGAGTGCTGCGCCGGACCTTTCTTTCGATTTGGGACCGCTCGCACTGAGCTATGTTCTTGCGACGGGCGGGTCCGGATATTTCAGGATGAGCGCTGTGCAGCCTCACATAGTGGCCGGCCGGCTTCATCTTGTGCCTGAAATGCCGCAATTCTCGTATCCGGTTTACGCGGTGCAATCCGCAAGTGCGGACGAGAGCGTAGTAGGTCCTGCTCTGGCGGGATTGCATGCCGTTGCAGGCGACGACGTCAAACTCTAGTCATTTCTTGACGACGCTTTGACTTCCGGTTGGATTGACGGGAACAGCAGGTCGACTGTCGTCCCGATTCCCGGTTCGCTTGCAATGCGGACATGGCCGCCAATCATCCGCATCAATGCGCGCACCTGCGACAGCCCCATGCCGGTGCCTTCCTTGCCCTTCGTCGTGAAGAAGGGATCGAACGCGTTTCGCAAGACTTCGGCGGTCATGCCGCAACCTTGGTCCTTGACGCGAACGCAGACATAGGTTCCCGGCCCCGGCGGGTCGGGTGTCGCGGTCTCCTGCACCAAGCGCTCGGTGAGGACCCTGATCTCGCCGCCATTTGGCATGGCATCCCGCGCGTTAACGACGAGATTAAGCACTGCGGTGTCGAACAATGCGGGATCGATCAGGCAGTCGGGAATTTCGGCACCGAGTTCAAGCTTGACGTGCACATCGGGTCCACCGCTGTACCTCAGGAAATGCTCGAAGGACCGGAGGAATTCATTCACGTCGCCAGCATGAGCATCGAGTTCCTGGTGCTTTGCGTAGGCGAGGAGCTGCGAGGTCAAGTCGATCCCGCGATTGATTCCTTCCCGCGCCATCGTGATGCAGGCCCTCACACGGTTGGGCTCGTCGGCTCTTGCTTCGGCAAGCCTCAGGCCGGATTCGATGACCGTCAGCAGGTTTCTGAAATCATGGGCGATGCCGCCCGTCATTTCGCCTAAGGCGGCAAGCCGATACGCCGTATGCTCCCGTCGTTCGCTTGCCGTCCGGGTGTCGAGGACGACGTCCGACGATTGAGTGCGCCCGTCTCGCTCCCCGTGAGACTGTGACCGATTCTTCAATGGATACGCCTTGCCAGTCATGAAAGCCGCCCCCAACCGCTCACTGACGGCAGGCAGGAGACCGCGCCCCAGTCTGACCGTCGTATTCAGTCCTCCTTGTTCAGCCAAACCCTTTCATGGCAGATCTAATCGCGCCGGACGATCCCCCGTGTCATGATTTCTTCGACCTTCGGAAATGCCTTGAGGGCTTCTCCCGGCAGGTCGCCGTTCGCGCCCGCCAGCTCAGTCCAACCATGTGCCTCGGGCCCACCAACAATGATGCGGCCGACCATTCCGGCGTGCTCGTGCGGTATGCAATAGTAGTCATAGACCCCCCGCGCAGTGAAGGCAGCCGAAAAGCTCTCGTTGGGCAGGAGGTAGCCTGAATCCCACGGTTCTGCGACTTTTGGCATGCGGAGGGGCCTGTCGAGGTTCGCCGGATTGTAGGCAGTGGTCGTATGCGAATTCCCGGAATTGAGGTTGGTCCAGCGGACCGTCTGCCCTGGTTTGACCAGTATGCCTATCGGGTCGAACCAGACCTGCGAGCCGTCGTCGCGCCCCTGCATCCTGATTTCCACCACCTCGTCGGCCAATAGGGCCGGAGAACGGAGGGACAGGACGGCGACAAGCCCGCCGCCCCCGCCCAGTACTTGACGACGTGTGAACATCATTTGGCGACACGTGCTTCGTCGGTGGCCGCGACATGCCACAACACGACGTGGGCATGCGGGACTTCGACGCCCGGATGGCCGGCATTGTAGTAGACGTCGACATGGTCGACATTGCCGCCCGGTGCCGCGAGGTCGTCAAAACGCTTGTCAGGATTGAGATCCTTGATCGGCAGCATGTAGATGGTGCTGACAAGCTTGCCGTCATGGTCATAGGCGAGGAATGGACCTGCCGGCAATGTCGCCGGATCGACGAAAAGTTGGCCCATGCCCGGCAGGAAGTCGGGCAGCTTCACAAGCTTGCTGACCTGTTCGTAAGGAGCCGCTGGCGGGGCTTTGGTGACCTCATCCGCCGCCATGGCGCAAAGCGAACTGCCCGTTGTCAGGGCAACTGCGAGGATGAGTTTTTTCATCACGGTATCTCCTTGTTGAACTAAAAAACGCGGTGGCCGATGATCTGGAAGAGGGTTCAAAAGACCGATTTTCATTGGTGAGACGGCCTGTTCGCTTCCGACCAGCAAGCAGGAGACTGTTCTGGTCGTCAAACGAAATTAACTGGGATTTCAGTGCATTATTTCTGCTAGATACAGGCCTGCTCTTGGCTTGATTTCGAGAAATCCTTCACTACCTCTGAATTGTCATGATTATCGTCCGTCTCGATTTCCGGTCAGAGCCGAAACGCCGCAAAACGGGCCCCTAGCCCGGGCGCGAGAAGGCCTTGGCTTCGCGTCCGGGAGAGCAGGATCTCCACTTCATTCCGCTCGACTCTACCCTGCTTTAAACAGTGCGGCTGAACACCCATTGCGAGTGCGTTTGGACCGACACGGAGACTGACCATGATGATCTCCTCCATCTTGTCGGAAGAAGACATCTGGCTTGACCTTGTGACCAAGGGAAAGCAATCTGCCTTGTCAAAAATCGCGATCAGGATTGCGCGAAGAACTGGTCTCGACGAGCAGATGGTTCTGCGTGGTCTTTTCGGCCGCGAGCGCTTCGGCTCGACGGGCATCGGTCGTGGCGTCGCGATCCCCCACGCGCTACTGGGTATGATTTCTTCGCCTGTCGCGTCTTTGACACGCTTAGCCCAGCCTATCGATTTCGACGGTCCCGACGACAACCCAGTCGATCTCATTTACACTATACTTTGGCCGCGCTCAGCCTCTTCCGCCTTCCTCCCTGCCCTTTCCCAAATATGCCGGCTGCTTCGGGCATCTCAGGTTCGAGAGCGACTCCGCCTTGCACAATCCGCCGATGAGGCGTTGGCGGTTCTTGAAACTCAGCTGCTTCCGAGAATTTCTACCAATTTGCATACTTCCCTGGAGGGCATGGAGTTGTGTCGTCTAGGTGATGCAGCACTGCCTCGCGGGGCGCGTGCGGCAGTCGATGGCCTTTTTCAGAGCACCCATGACCGCTACACATCGCGATGACGCCCGAAAACTTCCTCATAGGATCGCCGTCCCCCGGCTGCATCGGCGACGGGCGAGCCAGCGGGCCATTAGGTACGCTAGAACCGGACGTGAAATGGCTGGGCGGCAACAATTGGGTGCAGTCTGGTCTTCGACTGGACGGGTTTGACGTCACAGCACGCCGCGATCGGGAAGAGCGCTATTTTCTGGAAAGGAGACGAGAATGGTGGAGCCGAAGAAAAACGACAAACCGGTTTCAAGGCAGTTCGAGTCTAACATCAACCGCGACAGCAGCCTGCTGCCGATGCTGATCGGCGGGCTTGTCCTGATCATCATCGGGGCTATCGTCGTTATGATGTTCGTTTAGTTTCGCAGGGATACCGGCGCTAATAGCGACCCTGGCGCGGCCGGCATTGGGCCTGCTGATCAATTTGACATTGGGTCTGGCCTCGTTACGTGGATGTGTGGTGACGCGTTGTTATGGCGCAGCCCATGCACTAATCACGACTTCAGCGCGCGTTGCGCTTCCGTCGCATAGAATTTCCACTTGCAATCCGCCAGGCGCTGCCGGCCTATGGCAACGAGCTGGTACTCACGCTGAAAGGTACCAGCTTTGCATCCACGATGACCATGCTAGAAGATAACGGGTTACACCAAGCGTCTGATGAGCCAGACCTTCGCGGTGTTCGAGATATTCGCCATCGCCGGCGCATTCTACCTTGCAACCAATCTCCTGCTGATCACTCTGGTTCGCCTGCTGGAACGCCGCCTCAACCGGCACCAGTCGCGGTGAGAATGTCTGGTTTTGGGAAACCGCACAGGCTCTATCTCGATCCAGACTAGTAGTCTGAAACGGGGCCGATAGTTGACCAGCAGCTTGCGGTGTCCTGGTAGGGCTTAGTTGACGTTAGATTGCTGGCGCTCCTGTGACCGTCCTAACAACAATCCCACTCCGAATCGACAATGTCCCGGCAACGTCGAGCGATCATTTGAATGCCTCGTTCAAGACATTAGCGAGCCTTGCCGCCGCAAGCGCTGCTTGGCTCCGAGCTATATTACGCGCATCCGTTTCGTACCTCCTAGTCAGCACTGCGACCGTGCCTTCGCTCAGCACTGGCTCGGCATAAGCGAACTTTCTGCCGAGAACAAAGCTCTCTTGCGTCCACATATCAGGATCAAGAACCTTAGCTTTCGTGCCGTCTACCTGAACCTTCGCGAGACCGGCCTTGTCATTGGCATCATAAATTGCCCCTGGTACCGAAACGTATCCCCCGAACATTCGGTCCCAATAGCCGTGTAGGTCGACAGTCTCGCCTGTGGCCGGCATGACGTTGACTTCATTGCCACCCCGATCACCGTCCGGATTGATCGCTGAAATTCGCTCGGTTGCATGCAAGGGCTGATGAATGTCGCCAATCAGGTGGAGCAACCAAACCATATCATACGAACGCACGTCGTCGGACGCTGCAGAGGTCGCTGGCAGCGCAGCTATGAAAAGTTTGATTTGCGAGACAGCGTTGATCGCACCAGCATCAGAGTATGGTGTACTGCAGCGCAATCTCGCGGCCTATTTGTCGAGACTTTGCTGCAGCAGAAGGAACTGCAGGTCTTGTAAGACTTTGGCCTTCGACCCGGGATCGACAGGCGGGGGCGGCGGTGTTGGCGGCTTCACCGTTTGACCGGGCAAAAGCTTTGTCGCTCGCTTCGGGGCAGGAGGCGCTTTAGGCGCTGCTTTCGCCGCCTTTGGCGCAAATGCGATGCTGATCTTGTTTACGTCTTTCCAAGAACCTTTGAGACCAAACCCCAGATTTGCAGCAGCCGAGTCGAAGGGAATTTTTGCGATCTTGACACTCCCATCTGCCTTTTGAAGCAAAGTAAATTGGAGCACATAAGAAGCCCCTTCGGGCTTAGTATGGGTTTCGGCATAGGCATCTTGGAGCTGCGCGAGCCACACGCCGATTCCTAGATCCCCCACCAACCGAGAATTGCGTTTACGACGTCCTTCAACGGCTTCCGTGTCACAGGTGATTTCGTCCTCGCTGCCAAGTCCCATGGTGAACTTGTAGCCAACGAGACGATCAGCGGTACCGGTGACGTCGGTAGCCACCGCCAAGCCCAACGTCTGCGGCACGTAAGGCACATCGTTTCCGGCACCAAAGTTTCCATTTGATTCGGCGACAACGTTCAGCGACAGGTCGACGGCTGCACTCCAGCCGGGATTTTCGGTCAAGAACGATGCCGGTCCCCGACCCCGCTCTTTGTCACCGTCGCGGCCACTCTTGAGATCGCATCGAATGTTGTCGACGATGTCCGAAATTCGAAGCAGTCCAACCTCGGTTGGTAACTTCGGAACACTGGCGCAAGCTGACAACAGGATACAATTCACAACTGCAGCTGTTGTAAGCCGTTTCATCGCTTTCCCCCGAGCCTTCCTAATTTAGGCACACCTCACGGTTTGACGCAAAGTGAGTTCTGGCTTTTGATACCTGTTTTCAACAGTTTTATCGCCGACTACTACAACACTGATGAATTGAGGCAATGCGGCCAAGTGACTAGCTTAGCAAAGCTCTCCATGGCCGCGCTGGAATGCAACGAGATGTCATGTGAAGAGACGAAAAACACCCGCCTCACAACGGGCTTCGCCCTGGCGCGTTTGCCCAGTCCGCTTAGTTGATTCTCGACTAGGAAATCCTTCGCCGGCTTCGCTTATGTGTGGTTCAGCTTATAGGTACGAACGAAGTCACAATGGCAATTGAGTGTAGCAGAATATGTAGTTAGACTGTACGCGCTTAACGTGTACGCAGAAAGTCTATGGGGCAATGGCTATTCTTTCTTCCGCAACTGTCGACGAGATTCTCTTGTCGGGGCGAGCCGGCAACAGAAAGCTAAATGAGACCTCTGTGCAACTCGATGTCTGGAAGGCCTTTGCGGCCAACCCCAATGCCCCTATCGATCTGCTCCTAACACCAATGGACAGCATCGAAGCGTCGACAATCGCCAAAAAACTTCTTTTGGAACTTGCAGATCGTCCGACGGATGATTACGCCCGCGAGGAGGATGGGAGATGGCGTCCTGCACGACGTATTGCACCGCTCGAGGGCGTCGTCGCAGTCCGGCTAACATTCTTCGATTTTTTGGCCGCTGTACTGCCCAGTACGGGTCTCGACATACACCAGGCAATACGCACGCTAAAGGATTTCTTCGGATTGCCTTTGGCCCGTTCAGAGTTGGACATAGTGCCTGGGGCCGGGTCTCGTTCATCCCCCATCCGGACGGTAACGTTTTCTCAGTTGGAGGACCACAAGACCAAAATGCTTGGAAGACTCGCCCCGGATCTTCGGACGGCGTTGCTCGCCTTGCTCATTTTGGCGCCTCAACCGACCACGGATCAAAACGCCCTTTCAGAGCCATATCTGGACCTAGATAGACTGCTTGAGGATTTGCCGCGCCGTTTGGACCACGCAATATACCGCGTGTCCCGCAACAGGGATGTTCATCCAATGGCCGCTGCGTCGGTGAATACCATCAAGGCCGATGCGGCTCGCCGTGTGTTCGATATCAGCTGCCGGGGCGTAACCTGGGCTGTAATAGATTCTGGCATTGACGGTGCGCATCCTGCCTTCATCGATCACGCCGCTGGCGATCTCTCAATTCGCGTCAAGAAAGCCTATGATTTCGGAGAGCTCCGCTCGCTCGTGGCGTATGACGCGATGATCCTACCGCAACATCGCGACTACCTCGCCGGGATGATGGTGAACAAGCTCGATCTGCAGCCGGCGACGGCCCGTGCGTCGGTGGACCGGCTGTTGGAGGCCGCGGACAACGGGCGCCCGTATGACTGGGAGATCCTGTCTCAGTTGCTTCTCACGAGACCTGACCGTTTGCCGACACCTCGCCAGGGCGACCGTCCTATAGGTCACGGCACTCATGTGGCGGGCGTTCTCGCAGCCGACTGGCGCGAGGGCGATGACATATTTTTTCAAGGCGTCTGCCCGGACCTAATGCTGTACGACCTGCGGGTGATTGCGGACACAATCGAGGATACCGAGTTCGCAGTTATCGGTGCGCTGGAATTCGTGCGCTGGCTGAATACTCGCAACCGGCACATGGCAATCCACGGGGTAAACCTTTCGATTGGCTTGGTCCACGATAAGGCCGACTACGCCTGCGGGCGAACACCGGTGTGCCAGGCATGCGAAGTCACTGTGGACAGTGGTGTCGTTGTCGTGGCGGCCGCTGGCAACTGGGGTGCTCAGAAGTTCGTTCTAGATGGAGGCGCCGTCTACGATGGCTATGCCGACGTTTCCATAGCAGACCCGGGCAACGCCGATTCGGTTATCACTGTGGGCTCGACGCACCGGGACCGTCCGCACGAATATGGGGTCAGCTTCTTTTCATCGCGCGGACCCACCGGCGACGGCAGATCTAAGCCAGATGTGGTGGCTCCCGGTGAACGGATCGACGGGCCACTTCCCGATCTTGGTTATGGTCGACTGGACGGCACAAGCATGTCGGCGCCGCACGTCTCGGGGGTGGCTGCCCTTCTGATGGCCCGCAGCGCCGAGTTCATCGGGAAGCCGCGCGACGTAAAGGCCGTGATTCTCGGAACAGCCACCGACTTGAAACGCGAACGACACTTCCAAGGTGCTGGGCTAGTGGACGCCCTGCGAGCATTGCAGGCTCGATAGGAGGACCTAACAATGGCATTTCGCATCGAGGCACTGCCGGCCAAATACGGCGACTGCCTGTTTTTGACGTTTGGCAATGGCACCGGGCGCCCCACTCGCATTCTTGTCGATGGTGGACCACCTGGGGTGTTCAGTGCTTCGCTCAAGACTAGACTTCGCAACGAGCAGAAGGCTTTCCCCGACGAAGTTCCGTTGAAGCTCGACGTCGTCATGGTGAGTCACATCGATCAGGACCATATCAAACGGGATTATCCAGCTTCTCGATGCTATGCGAGACGCAGATGAACAGAATTTACCAAGGCCCTACAAGCCAATATGGCTGCTACACAATGGCTTCGATGCGATCCTTGGCGAGGGAGAAGGAACTGCAGCGCGGGCCGTGGGCGGTCCAGCCTCGCTCGCGAGCTTCGGTAGCCCCGGACCGTTGGCGCTGGCAACGGAGCCCAATCCGGTGGCTGCAGCGGTGCTCCAGAGCTACAACGAAGCGCTGAAGCTGGGGTCGCTCGCCTCGATCCTGCAAGTGACACGAAACCCGCCCGACCAATCCTTGCTAACAGGTGATCGCGCACAGATGTCGGTCGGCGATGCGACCCTCCGCATACTTGCCCCGCTTGATGAGCAGATTGAGGAATTTCGCAAGGAATGGCACGATAAGCTCGGTCCCGCCGGTGCCGGCCCGGCAGCGCTGGCTCAGTACCTCGATGATTCCATTCCTAACCTCGCCAGCATCGTCGCTCTTCTCGAATATGATGGCACGTCCGTCCTCCTGACTGGCGATGCAAGAGGCGATTTGATTGTAAAGGCTTGCAACAAAGCCGGTCTCATCAGGAACGGCAAGATGAAGGTCGATGTTCTCAAAGTGCCCCACCACGGATCTGATCGCGACCTCGAGACGAGCTTCTTCGAGATAATCGAGGCCAAGCACTACATCATCTCAGCCAACGGAAATTTCGGTAACCCTGACCGTGCCTCACTTGAGATGCTAGAACAGGGCACTGGCAACCGTAACATAAATGTGTACCTAACGGTGGCAGCCCAAGACTGCGATGCTCAACACGAGGCGTGGCGCAGCAACAAGGCCGTAAAATACGACCCCGCAGTCCATTCAATCACGCCAATCATCAATCGATGGCAAAGTCGTAACAGAATCACGGTTTCTAATGGAGCACCGATAGAAATCGACTTTTAGTCAAATCCCTCCGGCGCTTTGCAGCTAGCAAAGTCGAGCGGCCTTGGGCGCAAGGCTGCTCGTCCGAAGAGAGCCGCAGGGAAGGGCAAGAAGGAAGAGCGTGTAGCCCCCGCAACCAAGCAGCCTAACTGCCAGCCGGGCTAGAGCCCAATTACGGCGTCTATGTAGGTTGGCAGATCAGTTGCCTTCCTGGTTACCCTCGGCCGCCAGCTTCTGCTTGCTCTTGCGCACCCTAATCTCAATACGGCGTCTTGCCGGTGCATCGCCAGATTGGGCTCCATCCGTGAGGCGATCGTCAGGTAGGATCAACTGACCACCTGACATAGGTAAGATGTTCAAGTGGTCGAACTTCGACATCCTTTTCAGAACTGATGCGACAGAAATCGCTCGCGCCAGGCCGAGCCCTGCGTTGTCGCCCGGCTCCATTTTGCTGACACCCTCGTCGCCGGAGAGTACCCTCTTCAGCACGAAGTCCATATTCGACTGTCGCGAAAGCCGTTGTTCGTCGGTGTGACCGATAACCTCGACCACATCGACATCGTATTTAGCGACGATATCAGCAATCTGTTTGGCAATTGCGCCTTCGAGCTTAGCCCTAAAATCCGGTTTGAGTTCGGCGCTACTGACTTCGAAGGAGTAACCGTTGGCCTCGCTGAGGTTGATGATGGGCGGAAGATCCTTAGGCTGCCGGGAAGTTTCGGCGATTTCCTTTTCGGCTTCGGCCAACTTCCGCTCCGCTTCGGTAGCGCGCGTCTCCGCCGACACAAGCTTTCGCACAGCGTCAGCAGTTAGCTTGTTGTCGCGGACTACGGCTGTAGCTTCTGCCAGGTTGACCGCCTCCTCGGCCGTGAGTCCCTTTTGTTGGAGCTGCTCGGCCACTTTCTTGGCAAGGACCAGTTTTCGCCATTCCTCATCCGGCACTTTGTGACCAGTGGTTTTCTCCATAAGTTCGGCAACCTGCGCCAGTAGGCTCTTGTTATCCTGCCTGAGTTGTCGGACCTCAACTTCGCTTCGTGCAAGCTTCTCCAAGGCAATTTGGAGCTCCGCCTGCTTCTTCGCGACAATCGCGCCCGCTACCAGAAGCAGGCAGAAGACGAGCAGGAGCATCGTTTCTGCCATGGTGAGCCCCAAAATCAGGCCGCGGGCATAACCCTTTCGCTCATAGCCGACCGAGGCGCGGCCACGCTCGTTCAGCGCCACCATCTCGACCTCGGCTTCTCCATGATCGGCTCAGAGGCTTGCATCGGAGGCTGTGCGGTATCCGCCCCGTTGTGATCGAGCTTCCCGGCCGCTCGCGTCTGCGTTTCCTGCAAAACCGTCTCGGAGATGGGAACGAAGATGGATGATTCGAGAGCAGGCTCACTGGCCGACACCGGAGCAACTGAAGGGATTTCGTGCGGAGTCGGGACACGGCTGCGGTCAAGGTAGCGCGACAGCAGCTCGGTCGAAGTGGCGTTCTGCTCTGCCTGCTTCTCGAGCGTTTCCAGGAGGATCTTCTGATGTGCCGCCATCCTTAGGACAGCCTCCGAAAGCTTGTCCGTCCTTTCCCCCTGCTCCTTGGAGAGAGCTTCGGCTCGCTCGGTGAACTTTCCAACAGATGCTGCTAGCACCTTGAGAACAGTGACGACGTCGGTCTTGAGGACTTCGTCGGGAATGACCACTTTCGCGAGCTTCTCCGCTACTGTGTCAGCTTGCGCCTCGAACTTTGAGACAGTGCCAGCCATTGAGCCATTCGCCTTGTCGAGGGACGACGCAACCGATTCAACCTTCTCGGCAACGCCTGAAAACCTGCCTTCGATGCGGCCGAACGTCTCCTCTAATGTTTTAGCGATTTTCTCTGACGTCTCCTGGACCGGCTTTATTGCTTTGGCAGCCATCCCATCGAAAGCCTGTCTGACCTGCTCACCGTTCTTTTCCGCCTGCTTGGCTATTTCGTCGAAGCCTTCTTCTAGCATCTGATTGCAGACCCTACGAAAGTCGGCGAACTCGCGCGCGACACTCTCCATCTCGGTGCGCACGCGACGCGTCATATCAGCGAGTTCATGGCGAGCAGCCCGTTCGACATCTGCCGGGTCGCGCCGGACCTGATTATAAAAGATGCGTAGTGCGATACCTGTGATGGTCGACGTCACCGCAACGCCAAAGTTCCTGACGACTTCTTCTGTCGATGCATTTGTACCGAACTGATAAAGCGAGGCTCCCAAGCTCGAGAGCGTAAAGAGGAACCCCATATAGTAAAGGTTGTCGCCGGTTTGCTCGTCATGAAGGCGCAACTTCCCAACGTACCAGGAGAACGCGAAGTAGCCGATCATGATCGCAATCGGCACGGTCGACGAGATGAGGGGGCTGATCCCGGCCATTTTCGTAACGGCAATGAACACGCAACCGCACACCGTTAGCGTGATATAAAAAGCCTGCGGGAACAGCCATGTGTCGAAGAAGGAATGTCTGCGAACGGCCATGATTACATGCCTTCCAGTTTTATAAATTCGCTGAGATTGCCCCCGTTTTCCGAGAACCACCGCGTCCAGAAATCGACATGGTCGACAGATGGAAACTTCCTTTCAGGCCTGTTGAGATAGAGGATGGTCACCTCGGCTCCGAGAAGATCGGTCCGGTAGCGAGAATTCGCCGGGCTCTTCTTGAATACGTCGTAGTCGGCGCCCGACTTGTATTGCGAATAGACAGGCGTGTTTTCCAGCATATCTGAGACAATGACCAGCCTTTTAGGAACGTTGTCGAACATCCCGTTGTCAAATAGGCCGAGCTTCACCTTCTGGATGCCAGCCATGATAGGCGACTGATCCGCCTGGCTATCCGCCGAAAGCTCCGCCGGAATCTGTTTGAGCGGCTTATCGAACGCCTCTTCCCAAATTCTTTGGTGTTTTCCAGGATTGCTGGTCCACACGTCCACCGTAGAGCCGTCCCCCGGATTGCATCTGGCGAACAGCTCATTCAAATTGCCAACTGTTGGTGTGAGGGTGCCAACCCAAAGATAGCCGCCTTGCTTGATCGAGCCAGCGATCTGCCTGAACTTGTTGGCAAGATCCTCCATCGTGGCCTGCGGAACGGGATCAGAGGTGTCGAACAGAACAGCAGTGACACTGTTCGGTCGGCCCTTCACCGGGCAGCCGGTCTTTGCGTCTGTTTCAACAACGTCCCTCGCCTTGACATTGAGCCAGATGAAGCCGGAAAGCATTGCAAGCGAGGCGAGCCCAAGCAGGATTGCTCCGACAACCGCACCTGTGCCTTTTCCCCGCGAACTCCCAGCCCTGTGGCGGCTCCTAGGCCTGGCCATCGAGTGTCTCCGGATACAGCTTGTCGAGGTCGCGATACTTTTCGATACCGGTCTCGCATTCCTTGCCGATCTGCAGCATCTGCTCGTTCAGCGCCTGTTGTGCGGTCGCAATTGAAGAAGCAAGATCGCTATCCCTGATCTCACCATGGTTCTGGATAACGGGCTTGATCTTCTGAAGCTTGTAAGGCTGCGAGAAATGTTTTGGAGCGGGAGACTTTCGCGCGCGGATGTTTGCTTCGCGGTATTTGGAGAGGAGCTGATTGCAACTCCTCTCTAACTGGTCCTGGTGTTCATTGAACAAAGCAAAAAGTCGCGCACGGCTGGAGAGGATTGCAGCGTGTTCCCTCCTGCGGCTGCCAAGCCCTTTGAGGATGTCGTCGGCCTTAGCGTTATGGTCGTCCCGCAATTCGATGAGGCGGTCTATGAGGTCGGCTTTGGTATCCGTGTAATCTTGCCGCCGCTCCCGACGCCTCTTCTCGACGCCGGCGTAGCCCGGATACGGATCGAGAACAAACCATCCGTCGATGAAGGCGATGATCGAAAAGAGCAGGCCGACAAGGAAGAGCATCCATGACCTCACCTCCTCCAGACCTAGCGGGTGGTGGAGCATTCTCTGGACGGCAACGTTGCCCGCGCCATCGGCGAGCGTTCCGCTGACCTCGCGATAGTGGGCAAGCAGAAGGTTTATGCCGAGCGCGATACAGACATAAAGCAAGATGGAAGCAGCTCCGACGAGCTTCACAGCCATGGACCGGTGAGTAACCAGGCGCACGCAGAAGATCGCAAAAATCAAAGCGGACCCAATGTTCACGAAGGAGAACGCCAATGCCTCTGTGGCGCCCCCCAAGAAGCCTTGATCGTTGCCCTTCGCCAGAAAGGACCCGTTGAGAAAGGTCTCCATCAGAAAGAGGAAGACGAGGAGTGCTACCCTGAAGAGATGCGCTGTTCCTTGCTGCGTTCGGGCCACACGCTCTAGCCGGTGGTTCTTCCGGAAGTTAGCGAGTTCGTTCGTGGCCTCGTAAAGGTCGGTCCGCCTAGCATGAAGTGTATCCAAACCGACCGCTATCTCTCCCTTGAAGTCGGACAGGCTTGACGTGTTCGCCTGCTGAAGGAGACCGAACTGCTCCTCAAGGCCAAGGTTCGCGATGCGACCGGAGTAGAGGTGAAGTTGATCCTCCAGGATCTGATGGGCCGCCTTCTTCTCGTCCTGAACTCTTTCGATGATCGAGTGCTCGACCTCATCGATGACCTTGGATGAGGCTGATGGCTGGTCCTGTTCACCACGTGTAGTACCTTCACCGACAAGGTCCATATCCCGGGCAATTTTGTCGACGTCGAGACTCGGGAAAGTGTCTACTCCGACCCTATAGTCGTGGTGCGCTTCCATTATCCTGTTGCGCAGCTTTTCGAGCGCTTCAAATCTCGCAGCCAACGTCCTTACCTCTATGATCAATTTTCCAGAAGATCACGCCGTGCGGCGTGCCGCGCGCTTCAGCACGCAGCAGTCTTGCAATCGGCGCCTGTCATGTCCGGCTACCCCCACCTGGCAGCATACAAAAGCCATTCCCTATGTGCTCGATAGTACATCGGGGGGCTGCATGCAAACTCAAAGCAGCGGCTCGCTACCGCCCATTGATACTCCGCGACTTGCGCCGTCGACGATAGTTTTTCCGGCTTCCCGTACTTGGAGTAGGCACGCCGGCCTTTTTACAGGATACGAAACCGCCATTGGCACACAGTATTCGCGCGATTGATCCACGCTTGCTCAATACAATTTCTGGTCGATGGCAATCGCCAAACCTAGACCCGCGCGAGATTTGCTGGCATTCTCCTGATGGGGAACAGGGCTTGGACAAATCTCGACACAACAACCGCTCGGATCAGTGGCGGAAGCGCAGCGCCACGTGGCGACCACGTGGTCGACTTAAAACGCGCGTGCCGCTGCGCCTGGTCTTTGTGACCGTGGCGGCCACTGCCGCCCTGGCCACGCAAGCCGCAATGCAGCATAGCGACCGAATTCCGGACATCAGAGTCTCGAACTGGTTAGGATCGAAGCCTGAGCCGATCGCAGGCGTCGCATCCGTAATCGATGGCGATACGATCGAGATCCACGGCCAGCGGATCCGCTTCAACGGCGTCGACGCTCCAGAGAGCAAGCAATACTGCAGTGATGCCAAGGGATTCGACTATCCGTGCGGGCGCCGGTCAGCCGAGGCTCTGGTTGCCTTCCTGGCAGCCTCAAGGCCGGTACTATGCTCATTCGTGACCTGGGACCGATATCACCGCTTTGTCGGAGATTGCCAGCGCGCGGACGGCGTCAGTGTGGCCGCGTGGATGGTCGAGCACGGTCAGGCTTTGGATTGGCCCCGCTACAGCCGCGGCGAATATTCGGCACAGCAGGCAAAGGCGAAGGCGGCGAAATTGGGCGTGTGGGCTGGAGCCTTCCAGGAGCCTTGGGAATGGCGCGCAGAGCATGTGGATAGCGCTCCTTCGTCCAAGCCCTTGGGAATCATCAACCGCCGACAGGTCGCACAACGTGGTTATTCATGCGAACCGCGGCGGTACTGCTCTCAAATCAGCTCGTGCGAAGAGGCTCGCTGGTATCTCGAGAACTGCTTGTGGGGCGGCAAACTAGACCGGGACAAGGATGGCATCCCTTGCGAGGGCCTATGCTAACAAGACCAGCCCACCGGCTGCAAATCTTTGCGGCTGGTTTCCGGTCGCCTCTTAGGTTGCAGGCAGCCCGCGATGCAGAGAAAGAAGGTATGGGCCTCGAGCGATGGTGAGCCCCGCCCAACTATAAGCCAATTAGCATCACTTTCGATGTGCATTTCAGCCAAAACGTTGCCCGGCTGCGGGACCTGCAAGAGGATTTGACTGGCTACAGGCTGGCACTTGGCCAGCCAGAGCCGAGCTTGTTCGAGGACATGGTTAAGCATTTCGAGTTGCATCCAGGCGAAGCACGAGAGTTGGCAATCAATCTTTCAGCGCCGGATACTGGAGACTGACCCCTGTTTCGTTCATTTTGTCGCGGCTCAGTCGGCCGCTCTGACGGCGACGCCCACTATCCGCTATACGCGGCCAACCTTCTGACGTGGGTCGAGGTGAACGACTTCTCCAGCTTCGCCCCGTGGCCTTCCGCCCTGGAAGCTGTAGACAAACTGAAGTTGGCGGGTGTCTGCCCCCTTTTTCGCCGTGACCATCTTTTTAGGGCGTAGTTGGTCAAGGGGCGCTGCCATCGGTAGTCTGGGCTTGATCCCGGAGAATAACTCTGAGACGGGCGCTAGCTGAATGCGCGGGAACGACCCATGGGCAGTCTGAACAAAGCCTGCTGAAGCCGCCTCCACGCGCATCGGGCCGGTTGGATCGCCTAGCGATACAAGCACACCCATCTCCGCTTTCTCGCGCTCGATCACTGCCCGAAGGTCCCGCACTGCCTGGACCCCAATCGTCTCGCCTCCCTTCACGGATGTAATGATCCGGCCCACTCCTCTTGGGCCGTTGAGGAAGAAGATCTCCCCGTCGATCCCCTTGTCGGCGCCCTTCTTCCGTTCGCGGTATTGCTGCACGCCGAATAGCCAATTTGCCCACCACTGGAACTGATACTTGTCGCGCCGGGCAAGATCGTGAGCTGCGTCTACATCGCGAGGACGGCCCTCTACCGCGACTTTAAGAGCAGGAAACTCTTCTGCGATCCTCTCCTCAATGACCGTGATGGCGTGATGGGTTATGTCGATCCCAACCCAATTCCGAGCCAGCTTCTCGGCCGCGTGGACGGTGGTCCCGCACCCACAGAAAGGATCAAGCACGACATCGCCTTCGTTCGACGCGGCCAGGATAAGTCGTTCTAAGAGCGGAAGCGGCTTCTGTGTCGGATAGCCGAGTCTCTCACGGGCCTGCGAATTAATCGGGTGGATGTCAGTCCACACGTCGCCAATCGCGACACCAGAACTGGCGTCGAGATACCGCTTCTCGCGCGGCACACTGCCCTGCCGGTTTTGGACGACGCGCCCTTCGGCGACCATGCGTTCCATTCGGTCACGCGAGTAGCGCCAGAACCGAGAGACGCCCATGACTTCGTAGTACGGATTGCCTTTGGCAGCGCCTCCTGGACCGGTCATGTCCCACAATCCGTACCGACGCCCGTCCGCGTCGACGTATGGATACTTGGCATAAACGTAGTCGTCGGCCAGGGGAGCGAACACTGGTTGGAATGTCGAACCAGGCGTCTTGCGGAAGAAAAGGATGGTGTCGTGCACGCGGGGGAAGCGCTTGGCTCCCTGTGAATGATCGCTCTTAGAACTGGTGCGCTTCCAGATGAGCTCGTTCGTGAAGCTCTGAAATCCAAAGATCGCGTCAAGCAAGGTTTTCAAGTAGTGGCTCGCAGTTGGATCGCAGTGCAAATACATTGAACCAGTAGGCTTCAGCGCCCGGTGCAATTCGATCAGCCTAACTGACATCATGGCCAAGTAGGCCATCAAGTCATTCTCACCCATCGAGGATCGAAGAGCGCCCAAAATGCGAGCAGCCCCACCACCGGCGTTAATGACATCGGCATACGCAGATTCCGCCGACTCCCCCCACCGCCACGAGTCTTGAAAGGCTTCGAGCTGAGCGTTTGGGCCTATTCCCGCCGGCGATCTAAAGAGGATGTTGTATTGGGCTTTCGAATTAAAGGGAGGGTCTAGGTAGACGAGGTCCACGCTTTCATCCGCGACATGGTCGCGCAGAATTCCGAGATTATCGCCGAAATAAAGCTTGCCCATCGCCTGCCCACCAGCGGGAGGTGTTTAGCTAAATATTCACAAGATAACGTTAACGGCGGAAAATTTATATGGAGATCGCGGAAGGGACCACAACGATATTGTGGCGCGTCTGACCTCAGTCTCCTCAATAATGTACAGAATGCGTTGGGGGTCGCTATGTGCTGATCGGTGGAACGACGGCGATAAGCATGTATAGAGGTTGTAGGCAACGTTCATAACGAGTCGTGGCGGCCAACTGAAGCGAGGGGGAATCAGAGTGAAAGAAATACTGCAAGAAGTTGTAACGCTCCAGGCAAGGTACAGCGCGAGTAAGACGCCCGATATGGAAAGACGCGGTATTCTGATCCGTAGGACGCTCCCGGCGGAGTTGTCGTCCCGTGGTGCGGCGCTCACGGCGGCACTCGGGAAGTACGGTACGGATGCCAGATCGGAGGGCAAAGACAATCAAGGCCAGATGTCTCGCATACCGTGGGTGCGTTGGTTTTCTGAATCTCGGTCCCCTTCAGCTACCAGTGGCTGGTACGTCGTCTATCTTTTCCATCCTGACGGATCAGGTGTGTCTCTTTGTCTTAGTCACGGTTCGACTCAGATCGTTGGAACTGGTTTCGTAAATCGTAGCGACGCCGAAGTTGCTGAGCTTATGAGTTGGGCGGCCAGCGTCCTTGGTGCGGAGTTCGAGTCGGATCCTGGCGTGCGCCTCGGTATAGATCTTGGCACGTTTGATCTTGCCCGCGGCTATGAGAGAACGACAGTCGCCTCCAAGTTTTATCCGAACGAACGCATTCCGACCGAGGATGTTCTGTTCAGTGACTTGGTGCGCTTTATGGGGCCATTGGCCAAGCTATACGAGGCGCAAGAGTCTGGAGTGGTCCCCGGCAGCATCAGCAGTGAAATGCTGGGACTTTACGATGACGTTGAGAAGTTAGCCTCGCCGGTCAAGGAGCGTCCTAAGGGTCAAGGGCGCATGACTGCTCCAATGCGAAAGCTTGTCGAACTGCACGCGATGCAAATTGCAGAGCGATGGCTGAGAGACCAGGGATTCACATACAAGAACGTGTCGGCCACTGACAGTTGCGATTTCCGCGGACAACGCGGTGGCGAAGATTGGATCATAGAAGTGAAAGGGACCACAGGAGGATTGACCAGCGTCCTCCTAACCCGAAACGAAGTCGCACTTCACAGAATCAGTTATCCGCGCAATGCTCTGTTGGTGGTTCATGGGATAAGACTGTTAGAGGGAGAGATCAACCCGAAAGGGGAGAGCTTATAGTGTACTCGCCTTGGCTGGTCGAGGATGACCGCCTAAGCGCACTCGCTTTCGAGTACCGACTCCCTTGAGTTGCCGTTGAGTTTGCGCGATTGCTGAAACACCCACAGCCTACTCCGGATGGTGACCATGCCATTTGGGCGTCGGTGAGTCTGCTCAATCGTAATGCCTACAAAGGCACGGAAAATAAGGCCTGTAGACTGAAATGTCAGCAAATACGCCTGGAGTGGACGGCAATGTCATTATAACCGCCGGCTCCAGACTGTTCTACGGAGACGTAGCCTGACCGCCATAGCACTTCTCCGTCTATGGCGGATGCATCCAATTCCTATGTCGGGTCGGGCTCGTCGCCCAATTCAAGCAGTAGGTCGTGCACGCTCTGTATCTCGGGTGCGAGATCATCCATTGAGATCAGGCTCTCTTTGGGAAGTCGTACAATCCTTGGGCATCGAACCCTTGGCAGCTTCTCGCGGCGACTCTCGGACGTTTCAAAATCGCAACTGAGATCGGCCAATTCGACCCGTGCCTCTTCGAAATCATCCGTCGAATATGCGTGATGAATGATGGAAAGCAGGATCGTGATCGTGTGATCATCCAACCTGTCCCTTCTCGGAAACGGAAACTGGAAAATTGGCGTCTCATCCTTCACCATATAAAACTCTAGACCGATTGCCGCCGTTCTCTTTAGGCCAAGAGGCAGATTTCGCGGCGGATGATCGTAGGCAAGATACCGGAGCGGACGAACCAGGTCGAAAAGCGTTAGAGCCGCATCAACATTGATCCCCTCGTCCACGCCATTGCAGGCAATCCGTATGTGCTTTTCCAACGACTTACGATCTACAGGCGGGGAAAGGTCGAGACCGCGGTTCACTCCATAGATTGAAGGTATCGCGTTGCGGAAGTGGCGATAGCTGGGAAACTTTCCTCCGCTAACGGCGCGATAGAGATACTTTCGAAGCCATTCTTTGCGGTGAGGCGGGGAAACTGTGACAGCTTGCGCAAGATCGATAAACTGAATGCGATTGAGAAGGCCCACGGCCTTGCGCTTCATTTTCCCCAATTAACACCTCTAGGCGGCCTTTAGACCTTCAAAATAAGTGGAAATCAGATCGTTTTTGATTCGCATCCCGACGTTAACATGGGATTTGGCGCTCTCTATAGTCCGCGACCAAGGCGTACCCGGTTGATGAGTGATATCCACAAGGGCAAAGCTGGGAATTTCCAAATACTTGTAAAGGTGCCGTTCTATGGTCGCTACAGCTGCGTTATCCACTAACTTTGGAAATGGCGACGTGAGACGCTTTACCGGATCCAGCTTCTGAGCCAGTTCAGTGATTGGCTGGTCTCCGAACCCCTTGAAGGCATCATATACAGACCGCTGTACTGGACCAAAATCCCACGCCTCGAATTCGGATTTGATAAGAGGTTGGCCATGTTCCAGGAGATGATGACCATGCAAAAAATAGAGGATTTTTTGCATGTCGATCTGCGTGACCTCCAACTGTTCCGCCCATGCGCGGTGAAGTATTTCGTTGGCGATCAGCCGCGCGTCAAACATGTGTGCCGCCTATTTTCCAGCCTCAACAGGGTACAAACCGGGGTTTAAGGTGACCTTAACAGTAAGGCAACGTCCGGGAAGCCTCGAAGTTCATTGCCCCGCCTGCCGCGCGAGCTCCGAACTCCTGCGAGCGCCTATGAGGACGAAACCGGCTATGCCGCATAGCCGCCCTCGCGATCGACTAGTCCTCGGCGTCGGTCGCTGCGTTTTGCTGACATTCGGGCAGCCTCGATCACCACTACGATGGACATGGGATCAAAGATTTGGTGGTGATAAGCCCTGAGGGATCAATATCATCGACGGATTACGGTGAGTTCAGGGTTGCTTGGGCGCCTATTTATGCTCATGGATGAAATGTCTTGGGATATTGGTGCGATGGGGGGAATTAGATGGATAGTGCTCAAGCCAAAATCTTCGCTGACAGCTTGCTGGGAAGCACTGTAGGAGGATGGACAATAGACGCCACCTTCGGCAACGGAAAATCCGCGGTTGTCCTTTCTGCAGAGAGGGACGGGGTCAAAGGGGCGTTAAAAGTCTTTCATCCTGAACTCATCGAGAGATACGGGCGAGATGTCCAACTCGCAAGGATTGATCGTGAAAAGAGCCTCATTGGTCAAAGCCATCCGCACCTCGTCACTATACTGGACGGTGGCGCCTGCTCAGCCACTGGGCACCTTTTTGTGGTGATGGAGCGACTCCCTTACAAAAATCTCCATGACGCGCGTTCAGCGATCCCACCGGAAAAATACGGAACGCTGATTTCACAAGTTGCCTCCGCCGCGCGCTTTCTCGAAGATCTCGGGCTCGCGCACAGAGACATCAAACCCGAGAACATTGCCGTCACTGACGATTCAGAAAGGGCCATCCTCCTAGACCTCGGAGTGCTCCTGCCAGTGGGCCTGTCGAACTTAACTGACGCCTTCCAACGACCTTTCATTGGGACTCTTCGATACAGCTCGCCTGAATTCCTTGATCGCAAAGAGCAAGACACCACAGAGGGATGGCGGGCCGTCACGTTCTATCAAATGGGAGCGGTCCTTCACGATCTCATAATGCAGAAGCCGCTCTTCGAGGACGCCTCCGAACCGTTCTCGATCCTGGTGGATGCAGTTCATCACACAAATCCGCCGATCAGTGGTGGCGATTCAAATCTGATGCACTTGGCACGTCGGGCGCTCGTCAAGGACCCGATCACCCGACTAGATCTCGTCAAGTGGAGCGATTTTGAGAACGCGGCCGCGCCACCTGCCGCCTCATTGGAAGATCGCAGGAAAAGGATACTCGAACGTCAAATGCTGTCTCGAGTCACCAATGCCGCACCGGACCTGGCCCAAGTCGAAGTTCGACGGTTGTTTCTACAACGGATGGATCAGTTCAGCAGGCGGCTTGATACAAGACTGGCTTCCGTTTTGGCGGAGCTAGATTGCTTTCCCCTCAGGAGCTGCTCAATCGAGCCCGGCCCTGACGACACTCGCAACCTGCTACTCCAATTCAGCAGGGACGATAGCATGGGAATGCCATTCGCCCTCACGCTTCTCCTAACTGTGAGCGAGATTGACTATAATGAGGGTTCACCCCAGTACATGATCGCGTGCTCCGCGGCGCTCTCCGCAAAAAGCCTCGACATCTCTGATCTCCCATCGGCAGAAGCTATCTTCAAGGGGTCGGAGGAAGACCTTTATGGCAGCTCGCTGCTGCAGACGATGCTAACGGATGTGCTGGTCGCCTACTATGACATGGTGGAGACATGTCCGATCGATGACGGCGCCCTGCGCACCCTTACTTTTGCAGGAGTAAAACCATGAAGAGCGCATGGTGGAAGGATGAAGGGGACCTTGTCGCCGAACAGGTCGCCATCTTGGATATTCCTCCTGAGAAAAGCATCTTGATCAAGGGTCCGCCGGGTTCGGGCAAAACGAACTTGCTGCTCCTGCGAGCGAACTATCTAGCTCTGGGAGACCATCCGAACTTGCAGGTGGTAGTTTTCGGCTCGCTTTTGAAGAGTTTTATTCGGATAGGCGGAGTCCAGTACAAGTTCCCTGCCGACAGGGTCACCACCCATGCCCGGCTTTTCGATGGCATTCTCCGAGAAAACGGCGTTGGTATCGATACGAAAAGCATGGACTTGGAAGCGGCGCGAGAGGCAAGGGCGAAAGGTGTGGAAGCGCTTATTAAATCCGGAAAGATCGGAAAGCTTTTTGACGCCTTGCTGCTGGACGAGGCCCAGGATTACACCGTTCGGGAAATCAAGATTTTCGCACACGTAGCCACCATTCTGGTAGCCGCCGCTGATGAATTCCAGAAGGTGTTCAACGGAGAAGATTGCTTGCCAGCGCTAGAATCTGCCATCGAAATCAAGCACCCGCTAGCTTATCATTTTCGAAATGGCAGGGACATTTGCCGTATTGCCGATGAAATATTGAAAGGTTACCCAGACCACGTCCCACTCTTGAAAAATTCACAATACGATGAGAAGGCGTACCCTGTGAAAATTTCGATCAAGGATGGGCTTTCCATTGAGCAGCAGGCAGAGGCCATCGCGGCTCAGGTCCAAGATCAGCTCGTCGCCTATCCCGAAGAGACTATCGGCATCATCTGCCCACGCAATGAAGAGGTAGCTGCCATCGCCAAAGCTCTCAGCCATCTCGGGCTCGACGACTCGATAACGATCTGCAAGGAAGCCGAGTTTAATCCCGAGGCACCGGTCTGGTTGTCAACCATGTCTGCCGCCAAGGGGCTGGAGTTTCGATGCGTCCATATCGCCGGACTCGATCACCTGAGCAAGATGGGTGGCGTTCAAAAGCGCTTGGCGTATACCGCTGTGACACGAGCGAAAACGGCACTAAGTTTTTACTACGAGAATAGCATCCCGGCATATCTTGCCGGTGCACTGAATGTGGTTTCGCCATCCACAAAGGCGATTACGAGAAGCCGAATCTTCGGTAAGGAGTGAAGACATGTGGATGGCGTCACTCGGGAAACGTGAATTTCTAGAAACAATTGCGGGGGGCCCATCCGCAGAGACGATAATAGCGGCCAGCGAATTCTCAAGCAAACGTACCCTGCATGGGCTGCAGGGGAGAATCGCGACCTTTTGGCGAGATCAGCCGGAAGACCATCACTCATTCCCAATCCTTGCCGTGGTTGAAAAATCGCAAATTCGGGATTTGTTGGCAGCGCTCAATGCTAGTCCCAAGGCGCTTTCGCCCTTCACGGCTTTCTGTCGCATCATGGACTATGGCCAGGCAGAAGCTTACCTGAACCGAATGGGCTCTCCTCGGTCTGACGCTTTGGTCGATGCGGTCGGACTGTTGTCATTGGTGGAAGTCCAACTGCTTTCGGAAGGACAAATCAAGGCGCGCCAGGTTAGCCCGGCCGCTGCCAGGCGAACTTTGAGTTTCGTGTGGGGGCGAGGAGTTGCGTCCGGTCTGTCGCTGATGGAGCTGGAAGAACTGACGAGCCGGTGGCTCGAGGCGTATAGCCTTTGCAACTCGCTGAATGCCAGTGAAAGCAATACGCCATCCGTTCACTACGCTTTGCCGGTGCTGACGACTGTCTGCGGGCTGATTGAGAACGAACTGCCATTTAGACCCATCGAGCGATTGATTGCTGCCATCATCAATTCCGACGGACAGGCCAAGGACTCTGCGTGGCGTGAGGCTTCCGACGACTTCGCCTTGAACATTTCCCTCCAGAGCATTGAGAGCGCCTCGCGTGAGGAGCGAGGTGCCTACCTGCAGCGCATGTTTAGGGGGGAGCACCGCCCGGGGAGTTCGGAACAGGGAGCCGCTCAGGGGTTCCTGGCAACGCAAGTTGCCCCCGGTTCACTGGAGCATCTGGACATTGTTCTAAGCCAGGGCGGTCCAGAGGCAGCCTTCTGGTACGTGTTGTTTGCCGCGTTACAAAAACCGCACGCTATACTGAACGCTTTCGGAGGGCTCGGTCGGCGCATTGCGCGCGACGTGCGCGATTGCGAGACACTTGATCAGTCGCCACGAGCTGACATGGGTCTCGACGAGCTTCGCTTGCTTGCACGGGCGAACGCAGACGGCCTGGTGTCCAAGGTTGGGCACTCCAACGAGATCGAGATCGAGCTTCTCCCTGGGATTAGCGCGACATTCCGGTTCGGCCGATCGGCAGCAGTTAAGGCTGGCTCGATCGAACAGCGCGCGTTTCGCATGTGGAACGATCAACTTGCATCTGACTTGCGTCGAATTTATTCCTTGGTCGAAAAGACGTTGACTGAAGTCGAAGACGCAGCGGAGCCGGGCATCGACCCAAAAACGAAAAGGACCCGTAGGGCTCGATACTAAGGGGTCATCGCGATGATACTTCGAAATTGTGGCGGCGCTAACGGAAGGGCAGCATTAGGATTTTGCGGGAGCGCCTGATTGACTAGAATGAGGCGCAAAGCTGTTTCGGTTGATCGCTCAGATGACCGACAGGCTTGGCGTCCGACAAGAGTGTTGTCGCTTTCAAGAACGCCTGGCAAACGGCCAAGGAAACATAACGGAGTCCTTCAAACTGAAAGCTCGCTCTGCCGCGAGGCCTGGCGGATTACAGCGAATCACTTCCGGACCGCGCTAGCTGTGGCTGCCGTTAAGGAAATTTCGCCGATATTGACGTGACGCATCAGCTAGACGGGCGGCTGCCCTGTGCTTGACGATTGGCGGACTCGAAAGATCGCAGAAAATCATCCGCGGTGCCGACACATTCAGCAAGATCGAACCGCTCGCGCAGGATATCATCCATCGGGTCTTGAGCAATCGATACGTAGAGCCCGGGTCCGCTACCGCGCTCGACCAGCACCCGCCTCGCATTCTCGTCCCGGAGTGAGTGACCGACGACGATCACTGGTCGATCTCCGATTGTTTCGGCGATCCCATTCCAATAGGCACCGTCGAGACGAGCCCGGGCGGCGTCCTCTTCGGTAATCACCAAGGTCGAGGGACTGACGACGGACCCGTCAACCTGAAAGATCGTGACTTGGTCACCTCCTCCGCGAATCTCCCCGTTTGACGATCGCACAGTGTAGGGCACGCCCCGGGCCAGGCATGCTCGTTCGAAGAGATCATCATAATTGGTAGTCACGATGTGACGGAAGCTTGAGACCGCTGCAAGGTGACCAGCTGTCGGCACCACCCCTTGAGCCATGTTGAATGCCTCGACGACCGTCCTCTCCAGCTCCGCGCGGCCGAGTCGGCGCTCGAGGGCAGTCGCCACGTCCGCGAAACGGTGCCTCGCGAGGATCCGCTCTCCATCGACGCCGAGCGACAAGCGCCCACCGAAAAGTTCGATCATGACATTTGCTGTCGGCAGGCCAGCGGAGACTGACACACCCGCGCCAGCGAAGAGAACCGGATCGCAGCCAATAAACCCGGGAGGTATCGGTATCTTGCCAAAGGTGAGTGCGGTGGTTCGAACTGAGCTCCGGATACCAGTGACCCGCCTCTGGGCCATGTCCCTGAGAATTGAACGATGGAAGAGGTCGAGCAAGGCGTCTCCCACTTTGCGCTCAAGTTCGTCAATCCATTCGAACTCCTGCCTAAAGCGCCCAGCCTCCCAATCTCCGACCTCGCGGCGAAAAGCGTCGCGCGCTATCGCGTCGTCAGTATTATTGGGGGATCCGTACCGAAGCTGCTTGAAAAATGGCAGGATCGGGAGCCCTCTCGAGTTCGCGTAGAGGGCCTCCATATGCGTGACCGACCGCTTTTCGCCGCCCCCCGGACCAGTCGCTGGGATCCATCCATAGCTGTCTCCGCTCAGCAGGATGAATAGATGAGACGAGTCAATCCCCGCGCGGATAGTGTCCCAGCTGGAGCTACCATCAGGATGCATATCTTCCGCGTTTACGGGTTCGAGGTTGAGCGAGCGGAGCCTTGCAGCCACTGCCCGCCGAGCATCGCCGAGATCGTTCATTGTACTGCTAATGAAAACCCGCAGCCTGCTGGACATCGGTACTCCCTCACGACGAACGCCCTATCCCGCCGGTGATGAAAAATTCGTCAAGTCGTTAGTACGTCCCTTCCAAGCGAGATCGCAAGGAACGCGTGCTCCAATAACGAATCCAGCGAACGACCCGCCGTTAAGCTGACTGTCTCGGGACTACTGATGGATTGGATCTGCGTCTGTTCTTACCTTACTTGATGGCCGTTACCACAACCTCGGTCCTTACCGGCCTGCTCGGCCAATAGACAGTACCGGACCCGCCCATCACGATGTGCGTCATCGCCCGTTTTTGATGACATCTGCAGACACAACTTCAGCGGTCAATCGGATCGGCAGCCGTGTGCGCTCGATCGTGTTCGTCTGAGATCGCGTAAAATTTCTTAGTTTTGAAAGCAGATCGAAGCCCCAACTGCTTAATTGCGCTTTTTCAAACAGCTAGCCGTCCAAACACATTCCACTGGACTTCGTTGCGCACGCAAGCATTGCTATAGCCAACGACGCGGCGGTTATCGCCTCGCCAAGACCAAGGTCTCTCCAGCCCGCTAGGCGGGCTCAAGTCAGTACAGGCGCCGGATTGGCCGGCAACTGCAAACTGAAGGAGAAAGACAATGGCAACCCTGGGCACCGATCAAGGCAATGGATCGCTTCAGATCCCACCGGAGCCGCATGAGCACATCTGGGATGCGCCGCCTTCCGTGGCCAAGCCGGCGAAGAAGCCGAAGTTCTCCAAGAAGAAAGCTCGTGATGCAAAGGGCGCTGTCGAGCCGGCACCGGCAGAGCCAACGAAGGCTGCGGCGCGCAACGAGAGCAAGCAGAGCAAGTCGGATCTGGTGCTGAAGAAGCTGCGCTTGGTCAAAGGAGCCACCATCGAGATGTTGATGGAGACCACCGATTGGCAGGCGCACTCGGTGCGGGGCTTCTTGTCTGCGGTCGTCAAGAAGAAGCTTGGCCTCAACTTGGTGTGTGATGTAGGCAAGGACGGCGTTCGCCGCTATCGCATCGATGACGGCGCGAAGAGCGCCTGAGCGTCATGCGCGCCAAGCTCGACATCGAAGCAGAGGTCGCCGCCTTCAGCGACCTCTCCCGCGAAGAACTCGCAGCCCAATGGGAGAAGATCTACAGATGCTCACCACCAAAGGGTGTCAGGCGTGAGCTTCTGACCAGAGCAGCCGCCTGGCATCTTCAGGCAAAGCGTCTCGGCGGATTTTCCACCGAGACGCGCCGCTTGCTCAAGTCCGCCATAGAAAGGGTCGAGAAGAAGATCGCCGACCGCGACAGCCAAGCTAACGTCGTCGTCGACGACATCAAGGTGACGATCGCTCCAAAGCGCAAACACGTTTTGCCCGGTGCCAGGTTGGTTCGTGACTGGAACGGCAAGACCCACATCGTCGATGTGATCGAAGATGGCTTCGTCTTCGAGGCCAAGGTCTATCCGTCGCTGTCGTCGATCGCGCGCAAGATCACCGGCGCGCATTGGTCCGGTCCGAGGTTCTTTGGCCTATGAGCAGCAACTCAACACCTCGGCTGCGCTGCGCGGTCTATACTCGCAAATCGAGCGAGGAAGGCCTCGACCAGGAATTCAACTCACTCGACGCTCAGCGCGAGGCCTGCGTGGCGTTTATCGCCTCACAGATTGGACTGGGCTGGAAGCTTGTCCCTGATCGCTATGACGATGGCGGCATCTCTGGTGGAACTATGGAGCGCCCTGCCCTGCAGCGGCTGCTTCAGGACATCCGCGACAGGAACGTGGACGTCGTGGTCGTCTACAAGATCGACCGTCTCACCCGCTCGCTGATGGACTTCTCGAAGATCGTGGAGATCTTCGATGCTAGCTCGGTGTCATTCGTCTCCGTCACCCAGCAGTTTAACACCACCACATCGATGGGCAGGCTGACACTGAACGTACTTTTGTCCTTCGCACAGTTCGAGCGCGAGGTCACAGCCGAGCGCATCCGCGACAAGATCGCCGCATCCAAGAAGAAGGGCATGTGGATGGGTGGTGCTGTGCCGCTCGGCTACCGCGCGGAGCACCGCAAGCTTGTCATCGACGACGCCGAGGCGAAGATCGTCCGACATCTCTTCGATCGCTATCTCGTACTGAAGTCAGTGCGTGACCTCGCTGACGAGGCCGCGCGGGACGGCCTCGTGACTCGAACCCGCGAACGTCAAGATGGGACCATTGCTGTCACGATGCCATTCGGCCGCGGCAATCTTTATCACCTGCTCTCGAACCCCATCTACATCGGCAAGATCAAGCACAAGGATCAGGTCCATGACGGCGAGCACGAGCCGATCATTCCAGGTACAGTGTTCGAAGAGGCACAGGCGCTTTTGGCCTCTCAGGCACCACGCCGGAGGAGCACATCGAACGTCACCCAGCAGCATCTTCTCACCGGGCTGCTCTTCGACGAACTCGGTGAGAAGCTCCGATCGGTGCACGCCAACAAGCGCGGCGTCCGCTATCGCTATTATGTCTCAAAACAGTTCGTTGATCAGCGACGAGGCAACTCCGATGGATGGCGTCTTCCCACCGATGCAGTTGAATCAGTCGTTGAGCTTCAGCTGAATCGTATTCTCAACGATCGCAGCCAAATCGCTGATTTGATTCAGAGATGGGGAAGCCCAGCCGAAATCCCAAACGCGGAGCGTCGAGCGACTGAGATCAAGGCTGCCTGGAACTTCAAGACTGCTGACGCCATGCGATCGCTGCTGCAGAAAATTGTCCGCCGCATCGCCCTTGGTCAGAAGGTGTTGACCATCGACATTGATTGCCGGGCGCTTGCCGAACATCTGCTTGATAGAGCCTTGTCATCCGATGGCGGTGCCGAGAGCCTGTCGATCATATGCCCATTCGACATCAAGCGACGCGGTGTCGAGATGCGCATCGTCCTAGGCGATGCCTCGTCCAACAGCGCTGAGCCGGACGCAGCGTTGATCGACGTGGTCCATCGCTCTCAACTGTACCTCCATCAAATAACCAATGGATCTGGCCGGGCCCTGACAGAGATTGCTAACTTGAACGCGACCACCGTCTCCGAGGTGAGCAGGCTTCTGCCGCTAGCGTTCCTATCGCCGAAGATCATCTCCAGGATCATCGCCGGCAAGCAGCCGATCGAACTTACGGCCCATCGGCTGTCGCGCCTCTCGGGTCTTCCCCTCGCGTGGGCCGATCAGGCTACCCTCCTCGGCCTCTGATTTAACCATCAGCCGAGCATCGCTCTTCCAAACAGTTGGCTACGGAAATGGGCCCGCAGAGACGGGGCCCCGAATTCGGGTCGTTCTGGGCCGGGAAGGTGGCGTCTCCGCCAATCGATGCCGCGAAGGCGTCGCTAACCCGCGGAAATGTCGGCACTATTCTGAGACGGACAAAAACGCGCAGAAACTAGCAGACTGTATGGTGGGCCCGGAGGGACTCGAACCCCCAACCAAGCGGTTATGAGCCGCCGGCTCTAACCATTGAGCTACAGGCCCCACGCGGGCTGGCTTAGTGTTTTTCGCCGCCCGGCACAAGGCTTTCGAAAGCGCTGGCGGCAAATGCCAAAATCAGCTCATATTCGCTTCGTACAGCGGCGTGCGCGCCCATCAGGCGCGTGAACTGGTCCGGACTGCCCGCAACCCCCGGAATCGATGCTTTTTCGAGCCGGGCAGACGTGGCGGGATACCGGATCGCAGATTTCGAGGAGTTTTCATGACCAGATATCTTTTGCCTGTCGCGCTCGCTGCCGCGATCGCGTTTCCGGCGCTGGCAAGCGCCGCCGACACGCAGCCGCCTCCGCGCATTGTCGTCTCGGGCGAAGGCGAAGCGACTGTCGCGCCGGACATGGCGATCCTGACGCTCAGCGTCATGCGTGAGGCAAAGACCGCGCGCGCCGCGCTCGATGCCAACAATGATGCCATGGCGGCCGTGATCGCGGCGATGAAATCGGCCGGCATTGCCGATCGCGACCTGCAGACAGCCGGCATCCAGATCAATCCGCGCTACAATTACACCAACAAGGCGGACGGCAGCCAGGAAGCCGAGCTCGTTGCCTACCAGGTGACGAACACACTGTCGGTGCGCGTGCGCGACGTCGACAAGACCGGCGACATCCTCGACAAGGCGGTGTCGCTCGGGGTCAACCAGGGCGGCGGCATCGCCTTCACCAACGATGATCCGAAGGCCACCATCACCGAGGCGCGCAAGAAGGCGGTTGCCGACGCGCTCGCCAAGGCCAAGACGCTCGCCGCGGCCGCCGGCGTCAACCTTGGCAAGGTGATCGAGATCACCGACCAGAACGTCGCGCCGGCGCCGATGCCGCTAAACGCCAAGGCTTTCGATGCCGCCCGCGCCGCCGTGCCGGTGCAGGCCGGCGAGAATTCCTACACCGTCCAGGTGACCGTCACGTTCGAGCTGAAATAGCCCGCCCGCTTCTGCTAATCGGACAAAACTAAACCCCGGAGGACGATCCTCCGGGGTTTATCTGAGCCGCGCTTCAGCACTGGCCGAAGGGGCTCCACTACTCACAGGTGACCCTCAGCGAGTCCCTTCTACCGGCCTCGCAGAAGGTCAGTTGGTCCTGCAGAGGATCATGCCAAGCCGGTCCTCGCAGGCTCCAGAAAAGCCTCAGCGATAGATGATCGGGCAGCCACGCTCGTTGGCGAAGACCACCACCACGCGGTCGCCATACTGACGGCCGGCCACCTTCACCGTTCGCCGGCTGATGTCGACGATGCGAACGCGGTGCAGGCCCATACGCTCGGCCTTGTCGAGCGCGCGGTCCGGCGAACAGCCGCGGCGGCGCCAGTCGCGATCGCGGCGGTAATAGCCATCATCGCCGGTGTAGACGCCGAAGCGCGGATCGTGATTGTTGCCGAAGCCGAGATAGAGGCTGTCCGCATGCGCCGCCGGGATGGCGCCGAGCGTGCCAAGCCCGACAAGGGCCGAAAGGGCTGCCGTCTTGATCTGGTTGAACATTGTCTCTCTCCTTGTTGTGGGCCTCTCGCCCTTGAACGGATGATTGGCGAACCAATGATTACAAAATGCCTTTTTGTGTCTGAACTTTGTGCGAACCGGCCGTTCATGTCCGGTTCATGTGGAAGAAAGGCAAAACCCCTCACCCGAATGCACTTCCAAATCTGACGCGGGGAACGCGTCACCGCGGCCCCAGTTCCCTCGAGGTTCAGATGCGACCCCGTCAGGGTTCGTCATCGTCATCAAGATGCGAACCCGTCAGGGTTCGTCATCAAGCACATAATCAAAATAGTCGTCCGGCTCGGCCAGATCCGTTTCCTTGGCCTTCACCCGGCCGCGGATCGAAATCCCGGCCTCATGCACGGTCTCGGCGCTTCCCGAAACCAGCTTGTGCCACCAATAGAGGTCGTGTCCCTCGGCGATGAGCCGGTAGGCGCAGGTCTTGGGCAGCCAGGTGATGGTGCGCACATTCTGCGGTGTCAGCCCGACGCAATCAGGCACGCGCGCCAACCGGTTGGCATAATCCGAGCACAGGCATTTTTCGGCGTCGAACAGCCGGCAGCCGACGCTCGTCCAATAGATTTCGCCGGTATCCTCGTCCTCGAGCTTGGACAGGCAGCATTTGCCGCAGCCGTCACAAAGTGATTCCCATTCGGCCGGCGTCATGGCCTCGAGAGTCTTGGTTTTCCAAAATGGCGCATTCATGCGGCTGGATTTGGCCCTCAGGGACCTGTCGGTCAAGCACTGCTGTCACAGTGACCCAGTATCAACATTAGAAAAACACGAAATTGCCTTCAAAAGGCCGGCCGGGCATCCTTGGCTGACAACAATGCCCGGCGGAACCAATTGATGCTGTTGAAAGTTTGGGCAGGGATGGGACCCCAGTAGGAGAAAATCGATATGAAACGCCAACCACGGATTCTGGCAGGTACGGCAATCGGCCTGCTAATGGCATCCGCGCCGTTGGGCGCGTATCCGCTGCAGGCCGATCTCGGCCCTTCGCGGGGGACGCCGTTTATCCTAGCGCAGTCGAACTGCGCCGAAGGCCAATCGGCTGAGGAATGTGCGCAAGGCCAGCAGGGGCAAGCCGAGCAGCCGAGGAAAAAGAAGCGCGAGCAGCAGACGGAATCGGCGCCGGCCGAACAGTCCGCCGAGCCCGAGCAGAAGCCGCGCCGGAAGCGTCAGGACCAGCAGCAGTCCGGCCAGGCGGAAGAGGCGGCCCCGGCGGAGCAGCAGCTCAAACCGCGCAAGAAACGCGATCAACAGCAGCAGATCGAGGCAGCCCCTGCCGATCAGGGCGGACAGGCTGCGACCGACGAGCAGCAGCCGCGCAAGAAGAAGCGCCAGCAGCAGACCGAAACCGCACCGGCCGAGCAGCCGGCCGAACAGGCCGCGCCGGCGAGCGACGAACAGCAGCCGCGCAGGAAGAAGCGCCAGCAGCAGCAAACCGAAACGGCGCCGGCAGAGCAGCCCGCCGAACAGACGGCGCCGGCGAGCGACGAACAGCAGCCGCGCATGAAGAAGCGCCAGCAGCAGCAAACCGAGACCGCACCGGCCGAGCAGCCTGCCGAACAGGCGGCGCCCGCCAACGACAACACGCCGCAGGACAAGCTGCGCAGGAAGAAGCGGGATCAGCAGCAAACCGAGACCGCCCCGGCCGAGCAGGCGCCGAAGACCGAAGCCCCTGCCGGCGAAGCGCAGCAGGCCGAGCCGATGCAGAACAATCAGCAAGCAGCACCGGCAGAAGGCGAACAGCCTCTGGACAAGACCAAGCGTAGAAAGACGGTCGGCGAGCAGCCCGGCACCGGTCAGGCGGTGACGGGAGAGCAACCTTCGACCAAGCAGCCCTCCAGCGAAGGCCAGGCAACCACCCAGCCCGCTACCGGTGAGCAGCCGGCTGAAGGCGGCGCGAACGCCGGCGCTGCCGCACAGGGCGAAGCCCCTGCCAACGCGAACGAGACTCCCATTCTCGACAGCCAGAAGGATGTCGTTCGCAAGCGCAAGGGCCGCCAGCCGGCCGGCCAGAACGAGAACGGACAGGCCGGTGTCGAGCAAGGCGGCAACCAGGCTGGACAGCAGGGCGGCAATCAGGCCGAGCAGCGGCCTGCCGCGGTCGATCAGGGGCCGCCGCCCACCGACGACAAGGCGGCCCAGCAGGCGATCAAGCCTGAGAAGCTTGTTCCGGTCACCGAGGAAAAGGGCAAGCGGATCGAGCTTACGCCCGAGCAGGTGGTCCGCGAGCGCCGCCGGCCCCAGGGCGCGGATGTGGTGAAGCAGTTCGGCGACCGCGTGATCCTCCAGTTCAACAACCAGACTTTCGTGGAAAGCAACGAGGCTCCTCGCATCACCCGTGGCGCCAGGGACGTCTATTACGAGGATCTGCCGCGCGGCCGCACCCGCGAGACCGTCGAGCGCGAGAATGGCGTCAAGATCGTCACCATCCGCAACCGCAATGGCGACATTGTCCAGCGTTCGCGCATCACGCCTGACGGGCGCGAATATGTGCTGAGCTATGTCGACGAGCGCTATTACCAGGATGTCGACGACTGGCGCGATCCAGGCGACGACCTGCCGCCGATGCGTCTCGACATATCGCGTCGGGACTACATCCTGGATTCGGAAGAAGTCGAGGATCCGGACGAGTATTACACCTTCCTCGAGCAGCCGCCGGTGGAGAGGGTGCAGCGTCTCTACTCGATCGACGAGGTCAAGCGCTCGGCCCGCGTGCGCGACATCGCCCGGCGTATCGACCTCGACACGCTCAACTTCGATTTCGGCTCGGCGACTCTTTCCGACACCGAAGTGCAGAAGCTCGAAGGCGTGGCCACCGCCATGGACAAACTTCTCAAGAAGAACCCGGCCGAGACCTTCCTGATCGAGGGCCACACCGACGCCGTCGGTACGCCTGACGCGAACCTCGCACTGTCGGATCGGCGTGCCGAGGCGGTCGCCGAAGCGTTGACCAACGCTTTCGGCGTCCCGGCCGAGAACCTCACGACACAGGGCTATGGCGAGGAATATCTCAAGGTGAATACGTCTAGCCCGAATCGCGAGAACCGTCGTGTCGCCATCCGCCGCATCACCTCGCTGGTGGCGCCTGTGGCGAGCAACGAGCAATGACTTCAAGGTCCTGAGCCGATTTTCGGAATCAGCGCGACAAGATTGGGCCCGTCCGGATCCGGACGGGCCCTTTCTCTTGAAATTCAAGAAGAATTGTCCCGCTCATCCCGCCGTGCTCATTGAATCGCCGCATTGCGGCACCCAGATTCCAGTCAGGGCGTTCCCTGCCCTGTCCCGACTCCAGCGGGACACATGAGCCCCGCCGGCGCCCCTCTCCGGCGGGGCTTTATCTTGAAAATAAGTCCACCTGCCGGAAATACGGTGGAACCCCACAGAGCAATTCCAGGAGAATGCGCAGCGGTTTTCGGAATTGCGTAGATCAGGGCGAAACCGCCCCGGAACATCTCAGGAAGCGTTTCGAACTCGCGTCGAATCCGTCGAAAGGCAGGAAGGGCGCCGCGGAATGAGGCGGCCGCGGGCTTTCAGTAGATCCTTCTGACCTTCGTCGGCGAGTTGGCGAACACCTCGTCAGGCACGAAAAAATCGCCGGCAAGCTGATCCGCCGCGCCTGGCGCATAGGCCGAAAAGTCCGTGACGCCCTCTGCCCGCAGCACCTCTTCGTCGATGTAGAAATTGCCGGTCGCCTCGCGCGCCGGCCGCAGAAAGATCGCGCGCGCGGCATCGGCCATGATGTCGGGCGAGCGGCTCATCGCAGCCACCGTGGCGCCACCCAGGAGATTGCGCACGGCGGCCGTGTCGATGGTCGAGAACGGCCATAGCGAATTGACGGCGATGCCGTCTTTGGCGAACTCGGCGCTCATGCCGAGCGTGCACATGGACATGCCGAACTTGGCCATCGTGTAGGCGACGTGGTTCTTGAACCACTTGGCCTTCATGTCGAGCGGCGGCGCCAGATTCAGGATGTGAGGATTCTTTGCCAACTTCAGGTGTGGAATGCACATTTTGGACACCAGGAACGTGCCGCGCGTGTTGATCTGGTGCATCAGATCGTAGCGCCTCATGTCGGTCTCCAGCGTGCCGGTAAGCTGGATGGCGCTGGCATTGTTGACGCAGATGTCGATGCCGCCGAACCGCTCGACGGTCTTTGCCACCGCCTCGCCGACCTGAGCCTCGTCGCGGATGTCGCAAAGCACCGGCAGCGCCTTGCCGCCGGCCTGCTCGATCTCTTCGGCCGCGCTGTAGATCGTGCCCGGCAGCTTCGGATGCGGCTCGGCGGTTTTGGCCGCAATCGTTATATTGGCGCCGTCGCGCGCCGCGCGCAGCGCGATCGCCAACCCAATCCCGCGCGATCCGCCCGAGATGAACAGCGTCTTTCCCTTGAGCGACATGTCTCGGCTCCCTCTGCAACAGGGAGGCAACTTGCGCGGCGGGCAGCCGTGGCGCAAGGCCAAAGGCACCGGACCGAGGTTACGCAGCGTCGTGCTGAAAGGGTCTAGACCAGCACCAGCCCTTGCCGCATCGCGATGGCGATCGCATCGGTGCGGTTGGCGGCGCCGAGCTTGATCAGGATCGCGGCGACGTGGAATTTCGCCGTGTGGACGGAGATGTTGAGCCGACGGGCGATCACCTTGTTGGGCGCGCCTTCCGCCAGCAGTGCGAGCACTTCAGCCTCGCGCGGCGACAACGCCGCGCGGGGCTGGTTGTCGTCGGGCGTCTCGTCCTCGGACACCCCCGCGTGGAACTCGCCATGTGCACCAAGATCTGACGGTCCTGCCCGGCCGATGCGATAGCCGGTCGCCGCCAAGCGCAAGGCGGCGGCAATCAGCAGGCCGTCGGCGGACGCCGGCAGCGTCGCAAACACATTGCCGCCCGGCCTTTCATGGCCGGCGCGGCGCGACAGCAGCACACATGGCGTTGCCGGGCTCACGGCCCGGCTTTCCGAAGCAGCCTCATCGACCAAGGCGACATCCGCCGTTTGACCCATGCCGCTCCCGGCGAGGATCGGCAGCAGGTCCTCGCTCGCCGCAAGCGCATCGACCAGTTGCTCGGCTCGCGCCGCGTCGCCGAGCGCGATCAGCACCGTCAGCCGGTTGCTTGCCGGCTCCAGTCGAGCAATCGTTTGTATCGCGCTGCTTGCCATCGGCCCTCTCAGCTCAACGGCTTTTCGCCGATGGTGATCGAAACATCGCGCTCAGCGCCGCCACTCAAGATACCGAGCGTCACGGTGGTGCCGGCGCTGTCCGGCCCGAGCTTGCGGATAAGCTCGCGCGGCCCATGCACGGCCTCGCCATTCCAGGTGACGATGATGTCGCCCACATGCAGGCCGGCGGCTTTCGCCGGGCCGCTGTCGTCGAGGCTCATCACCATGGCGCCGTGGGTGTCGCTGTTGCGGATCGGGTGCAGCCCGGCACCGAGATAGCCGCGCGCGACATGTCCCTTCTGGCGCAGCGTCGCGACCGCCCGCTCGATCGTCTCGTAAGGCATGACCAGCGCCCGCCGGCGCGGCCCGAACAAGAGCATGCCGATCAGGCCGCCCTTGGCATCGAGCACCGGACCGCCCTCGAAGCGGCCGCCGGTGTTGATGGCCAGATTGATGCGGCGGTCGATCGCGCCGCCGCGCATCGAGCGCCAGGCGGACCCGACCTCGCCGACCGTGCCAAAGACCGCAAGTGCTGCCCCTTCGCT
>NZ_RZSF01000600.1:0-1787 GCF_004023325.1 Mesorhizobium sp. M1A.F.Ca.ET.072.01.1.1
CGCCGAAAGGGCTCGACGAATGGGCGAGCCGCGTCAAGACCTGGGCGGAAGGCGGGCAGCCGGCCGACCTGCCGCGCGCCGATCCCAAGACCGACGCGCCGGTCAAGCCGCGCGACGTGTTCGCCTATTTCATAAGCGAGGGCAAGGTGCGCGCGCCCTTCGGTGCCATGGCATTGATGAAGCGCGTGGCGGCCTAAACTGCCGCGGCTCTTTGTTGGAACGCCGGAAGTTTGCCCGGCGCCGAACGCCGTCGGCGGTTGGCTTGTCGGAACCTGCCGGCCATGTTGACCGTTCTGTCCCAGCCGATCGCGAGGTCGGCGGAGGGTTATCTCGCCGAAAGATCGGTACGGCGACCTCGCGAAACGCTCGCCACATCCCGCAGCGTCGGAAAGGAGCGAGGGAAGATGACCGTCATCCTCGGTGCGTTGCTTACCATCGCAGGCGTCGTCTACATGGCAGGCGCCACTTTGAGGCGCGGACGCCTGAGTGACCCAGCATCTACAGCCCCGGATCGTCCGGCGCCGAACCTGGCAACACCAGGCCCCACGCTGGAGCCGCGACGACGCGGACTCCGTTTCCTCGGCCTGTCTCAGAATTGGCCAGGTCTGGTGATGATGGCCGTCGGCATCATACTGCTGTTGTCGGTGTTCGTCCTCTGACCTTACGGAATGTCGGAGTCTTCGCTCGCAGCCGCGTGCTCGACATCCACCGCTGCGCTTGAAGCTCAGAGCAATTCCGGAACGGTTGAAGTCTTGCTGCTCAGGCCGTCAGTGGTGCCCGATTACTTCGTTATAGGCGTCGAGGTCAACGTAAAAAACCTTGGTTATTTCGCCGAGCAGATCATCCTCGTCGTAGCCCTGCGACATCAGGATGTTGATCGCCGTCATGATATCGACGCGCTCGGTCAGTCGCCGCTTCTGATAGTCCTCGACAAAACGTTCCATCGCCTTCCCCTGGCAAGCTTTTGTTGGACGCATCGACCGACAATCACTGCGGGGAAAGCTAGGCGAGCTTGCTTGCGCGGACCTTGCGGGCGGAGCCCGCGCCATCCCCTTCATCTCGACTGATACGGAAAGAGCCCGACTCACCAAGGCCATGGAAAGACTAGCATGCGCTATTGGCCACACCAGAGCCGTCGAACACTTCGTCATCCTTCCGCGTAACGACGCGAACCGAAGCGAAGATCCAAGGATCCATTCCGTTACTAGGAAGCGTCATCAACGGTGCATAATCAGCAATGATCTAGGCGTCCGCACGAGGAATCTATTCTGCATCGCGAGACCGGCGACGGCGTGCGTAGCTTCGGCCGCATCACCAGCGCCCGCCCGAGTGGTGAGCTGCCGCTGGTCACCGCACAGGTCGCCGCCGCGCCGCGAAGGCATCTGCCTCAGCACCGCAAACACCTCGAAGACATGCGAAGGAATGTTGCGGTCGCCGCGCTGAAGCGGCGCGAAGCCGGACTTCAGATTTTCGAGGACCGTGAGCAGCGGAGAAATCTCCCTGCCCTGCGGCACGATGCGATGCCCGACCGGGCGCGGTCATACGCCGCGCTCCGGTCGAGCGCCTTCCCCTCGAAGGCAACCCTTCCGCTCGTCAACCGGTGATGGTTGACGATCCGATCTCATCAAACTGGGTTGCAAGCGACGTGCCAAACGCGGACGCATGCGGGGATCAGGAGAAATAGTCATTGAATACAAACGCTTAGCGCTTGACAAGCGAATAAAACGACGCCGATCAAGCACCCTGGGTTTGAGAAAACGTTGCGCAGCTCTGCCTAGATTTTGCCC
>NZ_RZSF01000601.1:0-1776 GCF_004023325.1 Mesorhizobium sp. M1A.F.Ca.ET.072.01.1.1
ATCCTGCCCTCTCTGCCGGATGGCTTCTACCAGCTCCTCAAAGGTCTCCTCATCATCACCTATGCGATCTGAAATGAACGAGATGTCGATCATATCAGGATCGAGTTCGATGACTGTAGCACCTTCAAGGAGCCGGGATTCAATCTCCTTTGCCGCCTGCGCTTTTTCGGCGAGCTCATCTATCGACCTCGTTATGGCCCCGAAAGCACCACGGCTGCGGTTTCGCTCCACTGCTGGGGAGAGATCACTCCCCGGATCTGAGTTGACTGCGGTCAACTTTCGCTCCGTGAATGAGGTGAGGAGGTTCTTTCTAGACATCAGCGCCCCCATGCCTTGTGGATCAACTCTGTGATCTCGGAGTTGACGCGATGCACCGATTCTATTGCGCGGTCATACGTTGACCGTGTGAACTGGGAGCGTTCGACCTCGTAGAGCGTCTGCTTGGTTATCCCTGCATCCGAGATCGCGGTACTTTTCAGCATCTCGTTGACGAGGACATGCTGCTTGAACAGTGATCGCATGAAGGCGACCATTTGGCTCTGCGGGCCGTCAGTAGGCTCGTAGCGGGTAACAAGGTAACGAAGCCAGTCGAGCCGCATGTTGGCTCCTGCCCTCTTCAGGGTGCCCATGACCTCGCCCATCATCAGCAAGAACTGGCACATTGACATCACATCAAGCATCTGTGGATGCACGGTGATCAGGATGCCGGTTGATGAAGAGAGCGCGGTCAGTGTCAAATAACCAAGCTGAGGCGGGCAATCGATGATGACTACATCGTACTGGTCTGCAACGTCAGCCAAGGCCTCATCGAGACGTCCGAAAAAGATGCGGCCCATGGAGCCGTCCTTTTGAGCGAGGGCGAGGGGGGTATCGTATTCGAATTCCTGCAGCTCGAGGTTCGCGGGCACGATGTCGAGATCCGGGAAATTTGTCTTCTGAACTAGCGCCGACAGCGGCCTTCTTTCGTCATCATAGCGTAGGGCTTCATAGAGGGATTCGTTGTGGTCGACCTCCGGCTGGAAGCCGTGCAGGGCGGATAGCGAGGCTTGCGGGTCAAGGTCGATGGCTAGAACTCGATGCCCGGTCAGTGCGAGATGCTGCGCCAGGTGGGCTGCCGTTGTCGTTTTTGCGGAGCCCCCCTTGAAATTGACGACTGCTATTATCTGCAGGTGTTCCATGTTTCGGCGGTGCGGAACGTACTTCGCTGCTGCCCGGCTGTTTCTATCCAAATACTGGCGCATCTCCAGTAGCTGCACCGCCGTGTATGAACGGCGGCCGGACGGCGTTACCATCGGCTGCGGCCCTTTGCCTTCGAGAGACAAATTCTTGAGATAACCGCTCGTTACATTAAGATATTGCGCAGCCTCCGCCAACTGGAACGGTCGCAAGGTTTTCTGTGCATTCGGCGGGAACATTTCGAGCCGATGCTCGTGAAGCATTGCGGAGAGGTCATTAGCCTGCTGGGTGATTAACAGATCAACTTCTGCAATCTCTTCCCGGATCATCACATTCATCGAAATTTTCCGCACATGCGTTTTGAAAGCCGATACGGCCTATTAAGCGCATGTAGCCCTGATTCTTTCGATCCGGCAACAAATTTAACGTTAACGAAAGGTTAACAGAGATATCGCCCGCCCTCAGTTGACTGCAGTCAACTTGCCTACTGAAAGTCGACTTCACGTGAAACCGCGCATTTTGCCATCACGGGATCCACCAGACGTGGCGTCGGAGCGGCGGTTGAATAAAAACGATCTGCTCCCCCGTGCAGTGTGGCGA
>NZ_RZSF01000602.1:0-1746 GCF_004023325.1 Mesorhizobium sp. M1A.F.Ca.ET.072.01.1.1
CAAGCAGCTAGATACGACAGGTGACCTCAAATGAGGCGTCTTGCATGGCTTCTACACCTGCCTGAATGCCAGAACTGCGTTCGTACCGCCCATGGCGAAGGCGTTGCTCATGGCGACGCGCACCTTGCGCTCGCGCGGCACATTGGGTGTGATGTCGAGGTCGCAAGCGGGATCTGGCTCGCGATAGTTGGCGGTCGGCGGCACGACGTCCTCTTGGATTGCCATCACGCAGGCGATCATTTCAAGCGCGCTCGCTGCGCCGAGGCAATGCGCGTGCGTGGACTTGGTGGAAGAGATGGACATCAAATAAGCGTGGTTTCCAAACACACGCTTGATCGCCGCCGTTTCAGTCTGATCATTGCTTTTGGTACCGGTGCCGTGCGCGTTGAGGTAGTCGACGTCCTCGGCATTCAGCCCGGCATCGGCAAGGCAGGCGCGCATCGCCGACGCTGGCCCCTCGACAGATGGCGCGGCAATGTGGAAGGCATCGGCGGAAAGGCCGACGCCGGCGATCTCGGCAAGAATTGTGGCACCACGCCTCGTGGCATGCTCGTAGCTTTCCAGCACGGCCATGCCCGCACCCTCGCCCAGCACCAGGCCCTTCCTATCGGCGGAGAAGGGCCGGCAGGTATCGGGTGAAAGCACGCGCATTGCTTCCCATGCTTTCAGCACGCCCCATGCGAAGGGTGCGTCGCTGCCTCCGGAAACCATTACGTCGGCCCGGCCCAGCTTGATCTGGTCCACCGCCGAGGCGATCGCATGGTTGGCCGAGGCACATGCGGAGGTCACCCCGAAGACCGGCCCGCGCAAGCCGAGGCTCAAGCTAAGATGGACGGAAGCGGCGCTGGGCATCACCTTTACTCCAGTGAAGAGTTCAGCACGGATTGCGCTACCCAAAAGCAGTGAGCGGTAAGTTTGTTCTGTTGCGTATGAACCGGTAAATCCGACGCCCACTGTCGCGCCGAAGCGATGGGCATTCCCCTCGTCCCAGGAAAGTCCGGCCTGCCGCATGGCTTCGCGCGCTGCAAGCACGGCGAGCAAGCTGAAGCGGTCCATGGAGATGAGATGCCCCCGGTTGATGTCGTGCTGGGGCAGCGCCTTGATCTCAGCGCCGGTCATGCCCTCCAGGTCATGAAGCTCGGAATTGGCGATCGGGCCGATGGCGGAGCGGCCTTCGCGCATCTCTTTCCACATAGAGGCGGCGTCGGTGCCCAGTCCGCACAGGCCGCCCACTCCGGTGATAACGACGCGCCTGTCCATTCAAGCCTCCTTCGCAAGCAAGCCGCGGACGGCTTCCACGACGTCGCCGACATTCTTGAGATTGGACCAGGCATCGGCCGTGTTCATGTCGATCTTGATGCCGTAGGCCTGCTCCACATCCCAGAGGACGTCCGCCAAACCCAGCGAATCAAACCCGAGCGCGTCCAGTTCCGTGGCGATTGTTATCTCGCCGACGAATGACGCAGGCATTCCCTCACCGCTCTCCGACTCGGCGCGTTTCTTGATCAGGGCAATGACGTCCGTTGCGAATTGATCGGCCATTCTGTTTCCTGTCTTTCTTTCCCGCGTTTCGACCTGGACGCGGCTCAGTTCCTGAGGCGCGCCGCGTCGCGAAAGCCATCACGCTTGGGCAACTGACAAAGCCCAATGCTCATAAAGCCGGATCAGGTCCGGCCGGTGTGTGGCGTAGGTGCAGTATGACGATGTGAGCCGCTACACCGTGCGCGTCTCCCAGTCTGTCCATAG
>NZ_RZSF01000603.1:0-1740 GCF_004023325.1 Mesorhizobium sp. M1A.F.Ca.ET.072.01.1.1
GCAGCGGTGTGAGACGGGCATTCTTATGGATGTTCATTCGGATCCTCCGATGGATGCTGAAGCGTGGTAACTCCAGTCTCCTCGGTCCGGTCCGAATGGACAACCTCCCGAAAGCTCACAGCTAGCCGATCATGTGCCCGGGGAGCATCCAGTTCGAAAGCTTGCTCTAAGCGGCTTGGTGACTTGGCCGAGGTCACCCAGGTGGAAATGACCAACACTTGGGGTAAGCCTAGTGGCGCTCCCCTCGATGATGTCTGGCGGGGTGGTTAGCCGCCTCCGTGGGACAAGATCAGTCTACACGAATGGGCTATAGCCTCTCCTCGCCTGCCTCACTGGCCGTCCTTCAGAGCCGGCCACACGAGCTTTTGTCTTTCAGCAGGGCGTTTTTCTCGCCAGCTACAGAGCCACACCGACGCCATTAATGAGCGTCCAGTCGACGGGTTGGATGGCCCTGTCCATCTTGCCCAGCACCTTGGCTTAGCATTTGCCGGTGCGGCGGAAGCCTTCAAGACGCAGTTCTTGACCTTCTCCAGATCAGCCTCGGATGGATATCGGCAAGGGTTCAGCTCGTCCTTTTGAACTTGCGCATCTTCGTGTTGGCCAACCCCAGGCCGCCCGACATATTTGCGGTCTATCCGGCACCTCAACTTCGAACAACCTTGCGGCAAGCTCTTGGGATAGCCCACGCTCGTGCCTCCACCACCCGCTCAGCAGAGCCAGATTTGTCGTTGATGGCACGGAACTTGCGGAGTCATTCGCAGATGCGTCACGGACCGAGAGTGTCGTCCCATGAATTCGATCACCAAAAAGGCCGCCCGACGTTGCTGGGACCGCCTGCAATTACCTTATCCCAGAATTGGGAGCAACGGCTTCAAAAGGGATAACTCATCACCTCAATTTTGTCGATCGCGCGGCCATCGAACCGCAGCCATCGATCAGACTTCCGCCTCGTTGCACTCATTGCGACCGCCTTGGTGCTTGCGACAACCGCTCAATTCTGGCTGCCAGGATAACCACATATGGCGACGGAACTTCCTGCTTCAAAGCAATATAGAGATCGTCGATCATCCCCCCATCAAGGCCTCGATCGAGGACACCGCGTTCGGCTTGCTTGGTTCGCAGTGAACAGACCGCACTTCGACGAATGCGATCGATGCGACCGCGCCGAGAACTCTCCCGCATTGTCGACGGTTGGGTCCGTCGGCCCTCCGATGAGGCCTCGGATGCGTCGGGCGCCGAGGCCTCGACTGATGCCGACTGGCCGCCGCCGGAAGGTCTCGCGGCTTTGATCCCCGGCGATGTAGCCACCCCTGCTGCAACAGCTCCTAGCCGGAGAACTCATTCATGACCGAATCGGCGACAGATTTAGTGGACGCGGCTTTGTTCGACCGAGATCGGCTTGACCCAGAAAGTCCCTATCAACGTTCTGGCCCTGCATGGGGTGCCATCATTTCGCTTTCCTTCGGCACCTTCGGGCTTGTGACGGCAGAGTTTCTGCCCGCCAGCGTTCTGACACCGCTCGCGCATGATCTCCGTATCACCACGGGCACGGCTGGACAGGCGCTAACAGCGACCGCAATCGTCGCGGCGATCTCGGCACCGATAATCGCCATCGTGACAAAGCGTCTGGACCGCAGGGTCGTCATCTGGGCGATGACGCTCCTGCTGATCCTGTCGAACGTTCTGGCAGAGGTTGCGGGGTCGCTGCCGGTTTTGCTGGCGGCACGCGTCGTCCTTGGC
>NZ_RZSF01000604.1:0-1696 GCF_004023325.1 Mesorhizobium sp. M1A.F.Ca.ET.072.01.1.1
ACCTGACGGGCATGTAGGTTTACCCTCCCGCTTGCGGGGAGGGTCGCTGCGAAGCAGCGGGGCGGGAGGCAGCGCCGACCCCCCATGCGGACCTGAGGTGCGACTTCCCCAGAAGGAAGAGGTCGCGGCCGGCGCTCTTTTTCCCGCTGACGCGAAGTGGAAACGCGCAAGCCAATGAGCGGCGGCGCCGTGCTTGTTCATTTGCATCGCCGCCCGAAAACATGCAGACATGCGCGGGTCGCGGGCGGAGCGGACGATGCCGGAGGGGACATGGCCGAAGTAGCAGTGCAGCGGGCAACGGGGCGCGGCATTTGGGGCTGGATGTTCTTCGACTGGGCGGCGCAACCCTTCTTCACCGTCGTCACCACCTTCATCTTCGGGCCATACTTCGTCTCGCGCATGGCGAGCGACCCCACAACCGGGCAGGCGGCCTGGGGTTACGGCATCGCTGCCGCGGGTCTCGTCATCGCGGTGCTTTCGCCGGTGCTCGGCTCGATTGCCGACCAGACCGGGCCGCGCAAGCCATGGATCGCCTCCTTCGCGGCGGTCAAGATCATCAGCCTTACGCTGCTTTGGTTCGCCGCGCCCGGCTCCAGCCTGTTCCTGATCGTGCTGCTCTTCTCGGTCGCCTCTGTGGCCGCGGAATTCTCCACCGTCTTCAACGATTCCATGATGCCGCGCCTGGTACCCAAGGAGGACATCGGCAAGATCTCCAACATCGCCTGGGGACTCGGCTATCTCGGCGGCATGGTGGCCTTGATCTTCGTGGTGCTGTTCCTGGCCGGCAATCTGGAAACCGGCAAGACGATCATCGGCCTCGACCCGCTGTTCGGGCTCGATCCTAAGCTCGGCGAGGACGCGCGCTTCACCGGGCCGATGTCGGCCGGATGGTACTTCCTGTTCATCCTGCCGATGTTCATCTTCACGCCGGACGCCATCAAGGGGCTTTCAATGGGCCCGGCGGTGCGGGAGGGCCTGTCGGAATTGAAGTCCACGCTCTTCGAGGTGCGCAAGCGCGTCGGCATCTTCCGCTTCCTCGTCGCCCGCATGATCTATCAGGACGGCGTCAACGCGCTCCTGGCGCTCGGCGGCACCTTTGCCGCCGGCATGTTCAACTGGTCGATCACCGAGATCGGCATGTTCGGCATCATCCTCAACGTCGTCGCGATCTTCGGCTGCTGGATCGCCGCGCGCCTCGACACCGCGCTCGGTTCGAAGGCCGTGGTGATGTTTGCGCTGATGCTGCTTTTGCTGGCTACGATCGGCGTCGTGTCGACCGGGCCAGGCTTCACGCTGCTCGGCCTAATACAACTGCCCACCACCGATTCCGGCGGCCTCTTCGGCACCGCGGCCGAAAAGGCCTACATCCTCTACGGCCTGCTGATCGGGCTCGCCTTCGGGCCGGTGCAGGCCTCCTCGCGCTCCTACATGGCGCGCAGCGTCACGGCCGCCGAGTCCGGCCGCTATTTCGGCATCTACGCGCTGGCCGGCAGGGCAACGAGCTTCCTGGCGCCGTTCCTGGTGTCGACGATCACGCTGGCCAGCGGCTCGGCACGGCTCGGCATGGCGGTGATCGCGCTGTTCCTCGGCCTCGGCATGGCAATCCTGGTCAGGACGCCATATCCGGCGGACAAGCCGGTGGAGTGATTTACCCTCCCCCTTGTGGGGAGGGTCGATCCGCGAAGCGGAGCGGGGT
>NZ_RZSF01000605.1:0-1694 GCF_004023325.1 Mesorhizobium sp. M1A.F.Ca.ET.072.01.1.1
GTAATGGGTAAGGCAAGCGGTCGCAGATGTCGGCCGATAAAGCGGAAGGGCGGCGGGGCGATAGGAACGCCGTGCGACAGCCGCTCCAGACCCATAATCGTGATCAGGCTCATCGTGGGGTCTCCGGACGCCAGCGTTGCAGATGGTTTTCGGCAAGCGTGAGCAGGCCATGGATCACCAATCCTATGAAGCCGACGACGATCATGGCCGAAAGAACGAGTTCCAATTGAAAGAGCTGACGGCCATAGGCCATCAGGTATCCGAGTCCTTCGAACGACGCGATGAGCTCTACCGCAACCAGGGTCTGCCAGCCGTTGGCAAGGCCTTCGCGCAGCCCTGTGAAAATTGACGGCACGGCGGAAGGCAGCACGATCATGGTAAGTTTCGACCAGCGGCTGAACGAAAGGACGCGGCCAAGCTCCACATAGGCTTCCGGAACGTCGCGCACGCCTTGGCAGGTGTTCAGTACGACAGGAATGAAGGCTGACCAGCCGATGACGATGATCTTCAGGCCTTCGTCGATCCCGACTATCAGGATGATGATCGGCATCCAGCCGAGGGTCGGGACCTGGCTGAGGGCCAGGAACAGCGGATCGACGAAGTCGCGAAGGTTCTTTGACAGGCCAACCGCGGTGCCGAACACCAGGCCCGCCAGCGCGCCCACAGCAAATCCCTTCGCAACGCGCGCAAGGCTGGTGACCGTGCTGGAAAGCAGCGAGCCGTCCTGGATGCCATCCAACAAAGTGTCGAACACGACCCACGGCGGCGGCAGGATCTGCTCCGGCAATTGGCCTAGGAGGGCTGCCACCGTCCAAGCCGTCAAAAGGCCCAGCGGCACCACCAGGCCAAGACCCAGGATGCCGGCAGCCGGGAGCATGCGGCGCCGATTGGGAGCAAAACCGGCGATGCTGTTCCCATCTCCAGTCTGGGCCGCGCGGTAGCCGGCGCCCATCTTAGTTGCTCGCGGCTTTGGTGTGTTCGACTTCGCCCTCGGTCGCTTTCTGGCCTTTCGCGTCGAAGGTGGACCAGTAGTTCTCGAGCTTCAGGTCCACCAGGGCCTGCTTGAGGTACTTGGTCTCGAACCAGCTGTCGATGTCGACGTCCTTCTTGATCAAGCCGTAGGCTTTGGCGCGCGCGGCCTGATCTTTGTAGCGCGCGATAATGAAGTCATCGACGACAGGCGACAGGCGGTGGGCCAGACGCTCGTCTTTGAAATCGGCCTCGAAGCTTTCGACCGGCAGGCCAGCTTTCGACCAGAGCTCGAAGACTGCCTGGCGATTAGCCTCATCCGAGCCGAAGCGCGCGCCCTTGACAAAGGCGCGCACGACCTTGGCGGTGAACTCTGGGTGGGCCTTCTCGAACTCCGCGGTGACGAGGAGCCCCGCGTTGCGCCCGAGGGTCGGGTCGTCGTTCTTCGTCGAGTAGATGATCTTGACCGCGCCGCGTTTGGCGAGGTCCAGATATTCCGAGCCGCCGAACGAAGCCTCGACATTGCCCGAGATGAGCGCGGCCGTGGCGGAATTCGAGTCGAGACTGACGAAGCGGATATCTTTTTCGGCGAGGCCGTGCTTTTCGAGGACGCGGTCGGTGGCGATCTGCAAATTGGTGCCGCGGAACTGCGCCACCTTATGGCCCTTCAAGTCCTCCACCGTCTTGAGCTGCGAATCCGGGGGTACGGCGGAAGCGGCTGAGAT
>NZ_RZSF01000606.1:0-1691 GCF_004023325.1 Mesorhizobium sp. M1A.F.Ca.ET.072.01.1.1
ACCGCCTTCTATGGCGTCTACGGCTATCTCGGCGATCATCTCCATGAAGGTCTCGGCGAGCCGGTCAGCGCCAACGGGCTGGCGGCGATCGCTTACGGGCTCGGCTTCGGCGCGGCGGCGCTGCTTGACGGCGTCATCGACCGTCTCGGCGCCCGCCGTGTCATGCCCTTCGCCTATCTGCTGGTCGCCGCCGTCTATGTGGCGATCGCCTCGGCCAGCGGCACCTTCGGCCTGCTGATGGCGACGATCGCCGTCTGGGGCCTTGCCAACCATTTCGGGCTGAACGTTCTGGTGATGCGGCTCACCGCGCTCGACGCCGCGCGGCGCGGCACGATCATGGGCCTGCACAGCGCAGTCACCTATTTCGCCGTAACCGTCGGCACCGCCGGTTTCGGCCCGCTCTACACCGCCCTCGGCTTCGCCAACTGCGCCCTGGTCGCCGCCTTGCTGATGCTGGTGGCGGCATCGGCCGCAGCGTGGCGCTCTGCCCGGCAATAGGCTTGCGTGTCGCTTCGCTCCTTGGCTAAGGCTGGCTTCCGAACCGCACCGGAGCCACCGTGAAGATGACGCTCGAGATCACCGCCGAGCCCTTGCCGCAGGATCTCGCCCGTGTCGGCGAGGGCTTGACCGCCTTCAACGACAGCGATGTCGGTGCCTCGGGCCGGAAGACGCTCGCCGTCTTCGTTCGCGACGACGCCGGCGCGATCGTCGCCGGCATCTCCGGTTACACCGCCTGGGGCTGGCTCTATGTGCAATGGCTCTGGGTCGACGAAACCTGGCGTGGCCGGCACATCGCCGCGAGCATGCTGGACGCAGCCGAACGGGAAGCGCTGGCGCGCGGCTGCCAGGCCGCGTGGATCGACACTTTCAATCCGACCGCAGCCAAGGTCTATCAGCGCCAGGGCTACCAGCCGTTCGGCACGCTCGCCGATTTTCCGGTCGGTCGCAGCCGCATCTTCCTGCAGAAGAAGTTGTCTTAACCCGCGAGCTTTCCACCGCGCATCGGCTGCGGCACCCCGGTGGTGCTCGGAAAGCTGATCGGCAGGCCGCGCAGCACGCGCACCGCGAGGAACGCGAAGCATTCCGCTTCGACCGCGTCGCCCTTCCAGCCGAGCGTCTCGGCTTGCACCACTTCGACGCCGGCGCGCTGGCCGAGCATCGCCATCATGGTCGGGTTGCGGCGGCCGCCGCCGCTGACCGCCAGTCGTCTTGGCCGGCGCGGCAACAGATCGAGCGCCTTGCCGACCGCCGAGACGGTGAAAGCCGTCAGCGTCGCCGCGCCGTCCTCCGCGCCGAGCCCGTCGGCCATGGCCGCGGTGAAGTCGAAGCGGTCAAGCGATTTTGGGTAAGGCTTCGTCAGATACGGATGCTGCAGCAGCCGCTCTAGCCTTGCCTCGTCGACCGTACCCGCGGCAGCCAGTCTGCCGTCGCGATCCATCTCGCCGAGGCCCTTCGCCTTGATGAAATCATTGACCGGCGCATTGGCCGGCCCGGTGTCGAAGGCGACGATGTTGTCTTTGCCGTCCCACCAGGTGATGTTGCCGACGCCGCCCAGATTGAGCACCGCGGTGTCGCCGCTGGCGTCGGCCTCTTTGAGCAGCGCCGCATGATACGCGGCAGCGAGCGGCGCGCCTTGTCCGCCGGCCGCCACATCGGCCGTGCGGAAGTCATAGGCGACTTTGGTGCCAAGC
>NZ_RZSF01000607.1:0-1684 GCF_004023325.1 Mesorhizobium sp. M1A.F.Ca.ET.072.01.1.1
ACTTCAATCCATCGTTGCCGCAGAAGGTCGTTGACCGCGCTCTGGAACGTGACGCTGCCGCCGCGCAAGCCGAGTATTTGGGGCAATTCAGGGCCGATCTTCAGGCCTTTGTATCCGTCGAAACAGTGCAGGCCTGCGTAGCTGCGGCGCTGGCAGTCATTCTGCCAAACAATAACCGCCGCCCCTACAAGGCATTTTGCGATCCGAGCGGCGGGTCAAGCGACAGCTTCACGCTCGCTATCGGGCATGACGGTCGTGGTGACAGTCAACTGGGCAAGGATCTGATTATTCTGGATCGCGTCGAGGAACAGCGACCGCCTTTTAAGCCCGAGCAAGTGGTCGCCAAGTTTTCGAACATCTTGCTGTCATATGGGTGCACGGAAGTCGTTGGCGATGGATACGCCGGGGAATGGGTGTCAGCTGCCTTCGACCGCTACGGTATCCGATACCTTCGGTCCCCGCTCACCAAGAGCGAGTTATTCTTGAATTTCTTGCCGCTGCTCAACTCCCGCTCGGTCCAGCTCCTCGACCATCAAAGGCTAACGGGGCAGCTCGTTGGCATGCAGCGCCGTGTTTCAAGCGGGGGCCGTGAGTCCGTCGATCATGGGCCTAATGCGCACGATGACGTGGCGAACGCCGTTGCTGGATGCCTGGCGATGATCGCTCGGGCTCGCCGTCAGACTATCACAAAAACCACAGCCATTTCGGTATAGGGCGACCATGCGAGCAGGCGATTTCATCTTCAAGCCCTCCGGCACCCAGTGGGTGGTCGTTTTCGTGCTGGACGCCAAAGGAATTGATGGACTGAAAGACGGCAAATACGTCTTCGCGGTTCGTCCCGTCGGTACCCCTTACGGCGATGACATCATCTACCATCTGTTCCCCGCTGCCACGCTTGGCTGGGCATCAAAATCAGTCTTTGAGACAGGCGATATTTACACAGTGGCTGGCGAGGATTTCGCGATCAATCGCCAGCGCGGGATGTTCGTTCAACTACGGCGCGAAGACGGGTCAACGGAGTGGGCATGCCGCTGGCGTCTCGCCTTCAACATGATGCGCGGTGCGGATGTCCCCCTGTCTGCCGAGTGGCGTGAAGCCACCGATGGAGAAATCTGATGGCACAACTCGGCGATATCGTCATATCAGGAAGCGGCCTCAAGTGGGTGGTGGTGGAACTGATCGGCAACGCACACGGCGGCCAAGACGCTCGGCTAATCCGCCCATCTGATGATGGCCGCTTCACTGGCATCCTCAAAGACTTGAGCGGTCTGATCGTCGCGGAAAGCCCGTCATTTCAGCCGGGTGATTCTGTGACTGTGAACGGGCTGAAGGGCGGTTATCTGGGCACGGAAAACGGCATCGCGCGAGTGTTGCTGGCTGAACGACGGATGACGACCAAATCCGGCGCCTTCATCGGTCTCGACGCGGCGGTCGCGAGGATAAGCATCGGCCTACTCGTTCTGGAAAACCGAAAGCTTTAGGAGAAACCAATCATGGCAACCGTTGTTGAGCACGAACAGAAACTGCACGTCAGCCCGAGCATTGATGAGCGGGCGATCGATCACTTCGCCGAACGGCGGATCGGTAGCGCTCAGCCTGAGCCCGACCCTGAGCATCAAGCCCTGTCAGGAGCGATGAAGGTGGCGAGGGAGGAAGCGCACGCGCTGGTCAATCTCGCCAACGC
>NZ_RZSF01000608.1:0-1681 GCF_004023325.1 Mesorhizobium sp. M1A.F.Ca.ET.072.01.1.1
GGAACAGATTGAAGCGCTGGAATACCATGCCAATGTCGGCCCGCATTTTGCGTAGGTGCGATTCCGATGCGGGAAGATTCTTGCCGTTTTTCTGCTCGCGGGTGAGCGACACGCCGTTGATCAGGACGTTGCCTGAGCTGATGGTCTCAAGTGTCATCAAGATCCGCAGAATGGTAGTCTTCCCGGAACCAGATGGACCGATAAGAGCCAGATGCTCGCCAGGCTTCACAGAAAAAGAAAGCTGGTTCAGCACGTTGAAAGTGCCGTAGCTTTTTCCTACGCCTCGGAATTCGATTATCGGCGCTGCGGCAGACTGATCTGGTGCAATATATAGTCTCATCGAGAAGGCTCCTTTCTCGGAAAATGCTTCGCAGCTTGACGGATCATCGCCAAGCCGCGTGATTTTCGAGCGGAGATTCTAGCGGCACATCTCAGCAGTCGACTTGGCTTTCGAGAGCAGCTCAACATTCGCCTGCAGACCATACTTCGACATAATGTTAGCGAACTCCCCGCTCGCAACCAGCTTCTCGAGACCGGTGTTGTAGGCGTCGCGTAGCGCGGTATCAGATTTGTTGAAGGCCGCCGCCGCACAATCAATCGGCGTATCAGAGATAGGGATCACGGCTTCAAGAGAGTCATCACCGGAGCGTTTCTTCATGTCGAGGACACCATCTCCGTTGAGAGCAATAGCGTCGATGCGCCCGTCCTGAAGCATTTTGACCGCGCTCGTATTATCAGGGAAGTTGACGATGTTCTCCAATTTGATCCCTCGGGCGACAGCATCCTTGCCTTGAGTACCTCCAGCCGGAACACCGATCTTTATGCCGAGTTCAGCGGCCTGGTTATAGCTGTTCACACGCCCGGCCATGTCGTGGCGCAAGAGAAAAGCTTGCGCGGTGCACATCACCGGCTCCGAGAAGATAACCTGCTGGCAACGCTCCGGGCGGATGTTAAGACCACCCGACGAAACCATCTTAACACGATTAGCTTGAAGCGCCGGAATCATTGCGCCGTAGGCCATGGTAACGCCTGAGAATTGTTTGAAGCCAGATTCCTCGAGAGCGGCTCGGTCAATATCCGGACCAGCACCAGATAATGTTCCATCGGGCTTCAGTTCAGTGTAAGGGGGCTCGTTGCCAATGGCCACAGAAACATCCTGACTGACGTCTAGATCTTGTGCCAAAGTGGACCCGATGGTCAACACTGCTAGCATTGCTCCAAACGCCAGGCGGTATGGACGGATATCAACTCGAAAAAGCTGACTGCGAGTCTTCGGTGCCATTGCTGTTCCCCTTTGCGTTAGTTTCTCTACCGATTGCGTAGCTTCTGTTGCAGCGCCAGCTTTTGCAGCATCCGACTAGCGTTTAGGTCAGACTGTTGGCCCAGCGCATCTTCAAGCTCGCCAGAGGTCCACTTGATCTGCGGTTCCGCTCCCATGTTTGGTCGCCTTCATTAAACATGACAATTGTGGAAAATTTAGTCAATTGCTAAAATTGTACAAGGACAATAAATGTACTGGATCGACTGCCCCTCAGGCTTGCAGTAAGGTGGGTATTCGAGAAACTGGCTGGGGATGAAGCATGACAATTTGGACACCCTCAAAGGAGGGTCTTTCACAACCATACTTCCAGGCTATTGCCGATCAGATTTCTCAGGCAGTTTTGCGCGGCGAGCTCAAACC
>NZ_RZSF01000609.1:0-1678 GCF_004023325.1 Mesorhizobium sp. M1A.F.Ca.ET.072.01.1.1
CCTCGACGCCGGCAAGACGACGGGCGACGGCGGAGCAGGCGCCGACAGCGATAGCAGCATCGGCGACCACGCCATCTTCGATCACGAGACGCGCCGCCGCCATGGCGATCGAGATCACGAGATAACGCCGCGCGCCAAGCTTGACGAAGGCGGACGAGCCGACAGCCGAACGTTTCGGCACACGAATAGCGGTAACCATCTCGTCCGGCTGCAGCGCCGTGCGGCGATTGCCGAGAATGAACCCGCCAAGCGGCAGGTAGCGCGTGGCTTTCGCCGACCGCAATTCGACTTCGGCATCGACCACCTGCAGCGCCGGCACGCCGTCGGCGGCGGGCGAAGCGTTGCAGAGATTACCGGCGACCGACGCGACGTTCTGGATCTGGACCGAGCCGACTTCGCACGCGGCCGCCTTCAGCGCATCGAACGCCCTGGGCAGCTTGTGGCGCACGACGTCGGTCCAGGTGGTGCGGGCGCCGATCCGCCAATAGTCGTCCGTCTCGGCGATGCCGCGCAGTCCGGCGAGACCATTGATGTCGAGAATGTTGTCGCGGAAAGGTTTCGCGCCCTGCGCCGGATAGAAATCGGTGCCGCCGGCCAGAATGCGCCAGCGGTCCTCGCCAAGCAGAGCGAGCGCCTCGTCGACCGTGGTGGGTTTCGCGTAACGGATCACGCTTTGCCTTCCCAGAAAGGGGCCTTTCCGAGGGAATCTGCCGCCGTCCAGCCGGGCAAATTCATTCGTATGCAAATGATATCAACTTCGCCGCGATTGTCAAAGCGAAGTGGTCGGCCACGGCTTTGTTATGCCGGTGGAGGTTGACGCAGCCGGCCATCTGGTCAAGGTTCCGTGTCCGGTCGCGTCAACTGGGGCCCAAGCCGAGAAAGAAGGGAGGCCGCATGGCCGACGAAGCGCTCATCGTCATCGACCTGCAGAACGACTTTTGCCCCGGCGGCGCGCTGGCCGTGGCCGGCGGCGACGAGATCGTGCCGCTGGTCAACGACCTGATCCGGCGGACCGATCACGTGATCCTGACGCAGGACTGGCATCCGGCCGGACATTCGAGCTTCGCTTCCAGCCATCCAGGCAAGCAGCCCTTCGAAGCGATCGAGATGCCCTACGGGCCGCAGACGCTTTGGCCGGATCACTGCATTCAGGGCAGCCTTGGGTCCGATTTCCATTCCGGGCTCGCCTGGACCAAAGCGGAACTGGTCATCCGCAAGGGTTTCCGCACCGCGATCGACTCTTATTCGGCTTTCTTCGAGAACGACCACACGACCCCAACCGGCCTTGCCGGCTATCTCAAGGAGCGCGGCATCGACACCATCACCTTGGTCGGTCTGGCCACCGATTTCTGCGTCGCCTTCTCGGCACTCGATGCCGCCAAGCAAGGTTTCAAGACGACGGTGCGGCTGGATGCCTGCCGCGGCATCGATCTCAACGGCTCGGTCGGCACGATGCTGAAACGAATGCGCGAGGCCGGGGTGGTGCTCGAAGATCACCTTTCGGACTGACCGCGCCGTGAGGCATCGAGGGGGCTTTGCGACATTGGCGAAGGTGTTGGCGGCAACCATGACGGCCGCACTCCTTCTCGCCTTCCCACAACCGGTTTTCGCAGCCGAGGCGCATGAGCTGCCCGGCGCGGCGATGTCGCTCTGGTGGGCGCTGCCCTTTGCCGGCCTG
>NZ_RZSF01000060.1:0-27063 GCF_004023325.1 Mesorhizobium sp. M1A.F.Ca.ET.072.01.1.1
GTCGTGGTGGTGACCGAAAACGCTTACCCGCCGCTGCAGTTCATCGACAAGAAGACCGGCAAGCAGATCGGCTGGGAATATGACGCGATGGATGAGATCGCCAAGCGGCTGAATTTCAAGGTCGAGTACCAGAACACCTCCTGGGACGCGATGATCCAGGCCGTTTCCGACAACCAGTACAATATCGGCATGACAGGCATCACCATCAAGGACGAGCGCAAGGCGAAGGTCGACTTCTCGGACCCTTACATGCGATCGGAACAGTTCATGCTGGTGCGCGGCGACGAGAGCCGCTTCACCGACGCCAAGAGCTTTGCCGCCTTCAAGGACGGGCTGATCGGCGCGCAAGCCGGCACGACGCCCTTCTACACCGCCGTCTACAGCGTGCTCGACGGCAATGAGCAGAACCCGCGCATAAAATTGTTCGAGACCTTCGGCGCCAGCGTGCAGGCGCTGAAGTCCGGCGATGTCGACGTGGTGCTGACCGACGGCACCGCCGGCAAGGGCTATGTCGATGCCTCCGAAGGCAAGCTGAAGCTGATCGGCGGGCCGCTCGGCAGCGAGGATTTCGGCTTCATCTTCCCCAAGGGCTCCGACCTGGTGAAGCCGGTCAACGCCGCGATCGCCGCGCTCAAGGCCGATGGCACGCTCGATGCGCTGAACAAGAAGTGGTTCCTCGACTACAAGATGGGGCAGTAGCCCACGTTGTTGACGGCAGTGCCTGTGCAGGAAATCGCGCTGACTTGGCGCATGAGCACCCCCCTCTGCCCTGCCGGGCATCTCCCCCTCAGGGTGGGAGATTGGCAGTTTCAGCGCCTCCGCACATTCTGCATCGATGGTTTGCGAAAGCCGATCGACCATCTGATCTCCCGCCTTGAGGGGGAGATGGCCTGCAGGCCAGAGCGGGGTACCTGGGCGCCATCCTTTCTGGGTCGTTACACCGGCGGCACATCCTGATGACCGCCACGACGTCCACCGCCAAATCCGAATTCCCCTGGTGGCTGGCCGCAGCGGCCGTTCTGGCGCTCGCCGCGGCGCTGGCCATCGCCGCCAGCGACCTTTACGCCGAGGTCTTCGCCACCGTCGCAAAGGGCATCGCCATCACCGTCTTCGTCACCGTGGTCGGCTTCGCGCTGGCCTCGGCGCTTGGACTCGGCATCGCGCTGATGGCTTTGTCGGGGTCGCAATGGCTGCGCCAGATCGCGCGCTTCTATGTCGAGATCATCCGCGGCGTGCCGATCCTGGTGCTGCTGTTCTGGATCGCTTTTGCCGGGGCGCCGGCATTCGTCGCGGCGTGGAACGCGCTGACGGCGCCGCTGCAGAGCGCCGGCTGGATCGGCGAGCTCCTGGTGCGGGATGTCTCGCTTCTGTGGCGCGCCATCATGGCTCTGACCATCGGCTATTCGGCCTTCATCTCGGAAGTGTTCCGGGCCGGCATCCTGTCGGTCGAGAAGGGTCAGATCGAGGCGGCAAAAGCGCTCGGGTTGACGCGCGTGCAGCGCTTCCGGCTTATTGTCTTTCCGCAGGCGATCCGCACCATCCTGCCGCCGCTCGGCAACGATTTCGTTGCCATGGTCAAGGACTCCTCGCTGGTCTCGGTGCTGGGCGTTGCCGACATCACCCAGATCGGCAAGGTCTATGCCGCCGGCTCGTTCCGCTTCTTCGAGACCTATTCGATCGTCGCCTATATCTATCTGATCTTGACGGTCGGCCTGTCGCTGGCGCTCCGGGCGCTCGAGAAACGGCTGCGACGGCAGCATGAGCAATAGCCCCCGGGCCAAGAGCGCGCTACGCTTCCTGGGTTGGTAACGCCCGGGAGCTGACCCATGAATTTCGACAAGGCCAATGCGGCGCTGGACTCCGTCTATTCAGCCGAGACGCCGGAGGCGCTCGCCAAGGCCTATGCCGAATGGGCGGCGACCTATGACGGCGAGACCGCCTCGCTCGGTTATCTGCTGCCCTTCCTCATCACCGCCTGGGTGGCGCGGCATGTGCCGGCGGGCGAAGGCCCGCTGCTCGACGCCGGCTGCGGCACCGGCCTGTCCGGGCCGTCATTGAAAGCGCTGGGCTATGGCGACATCGCCGGTCTCGACCTTTCAGACGACATGCTGAAGATCGCAGGCAGCCGCAATGCCTATGGCGAGCTGAAGAAGGCGATGCTCGGCGGTCCGCTGCCCTGGCCCGACAGTCATTTCCGCGCCTTCTTCTCGACCGGCGTCTTCACCATCGGCCACGCGCCGGCCGAGGGCCTGCATGAGCTGGTGCGCATCACGAAGAGCGGCGGCCACGCCATCTTCACCGTGCGCGACCAGGTTTTTGAGAGCGGCGGCTTCCAGGCGGTGTTCGACGCACTCAGGCAGGCAAGGAAATGGCGGCTGGCCGAGGAAAGTCCGTGGTTTCGCTGCTATGCGATCGGCGACCCGGACGCGCTGGTGAAGACTTTCGTATTCGAGGTGCTGTGAGCGCGGCTTCCCCTTCTCCCACAAGGGGAGAAGGCAAAGCTACCGCAATTGCCGAAAAGCCAAAACGTTGATATGAGCAGCGCCATGGAAGAGCTTTTCGGCGATCCGGCCTATAAGGGTTTCGTGCTGCAGGACAGGAAGCGCCTGCCGTCGCGATTTGCCGCGCGCGTCTGCGGCGCGCTCACCAGCCGACTTAGCTGAGGCGACTGATCCAGCCGCTTCGCCGGTCGGAAGCCCCGGCGCCACCTTTTGCCATTCTCATATCGACGGATTTACGCACATGAGCGCACCGCGCACCCTCTACGACAAGATCTTCGACGACCATGTCGTCGACCGCCAGGACGACGGCACCTGCCTGCTCTATATCGACCGCCACCTCGTCCACGAGGTCACCAGCCCGCAGGCCTTCGAAGGCCTGCGCATGAGTGGCCGAGACGTTCGCCATCCTGAGAAGACGCTCGCCGTGGTCGACCACAACGTGCCGACCTCGCCCGAGCGCAAGTTCGGCATCAAGAACGAGGAAAGCCGTATCCAGGTCGAGGCGCTGGCCAAGAATGCCAAGGATTTCGGCATCGAATATTATTCGGAGAACGACGTCCGCCAGGGCATCGTCCACATCATCGGGCCGGAGCAAGGCTTCACGCTGCCCGGCATGACCATCGTCTGCGGCGACAGCCACACCTCCACGCACGGTGCGTTCGGCGCGCTGGCGCACGGCATCGGCACTTCGGAAGTCGAGCATGTGCTGGCGACGCAAACCTTGATCCAGCGCAAGGCCAAGAACATGCTGGTGCGCGTTGACGGCCAGCTTCCGGAAGGCGTCACCGCCAAGGACATCATCCTCGCCATCATCGGCGAGATCGGCACCGCCGGCGGCACCGGCTACGTCATCGAATATGCGGGCGAGGCGATCCGCTCGCTGTCGATGGAAGGCCGCATGACGATCTGCAACATGTCGATCGAAGGCGGTGCGCGCGCCGGCTTGATCGCGCCGGACGAGACCACCTTCGCCTATGTGAAGGACAAGCCGCGCGCGCCGAAGGGCGCCGCCTGGGACGCCGCGCTTGCCTACTGGAAGACGCTGCATTCCGACGAAGGTGCGCATTTCGACAAGGTGGTCGTGCTCGATGCGCAAAAACTGCCGCCGATCGTCTCCTGGGGCTCCTCGCCCGAGGATGTCGTCTCGGTGCAGGGTTTCGTGCCGAATCCGGCCGACATCGCCGACGAGAACAAGCGTTCCTCGAAGCTGCGCGCGCTCGACTATATGGGGCTGACGCCCGGAACCAAGATCACCGACATCACGCTCGACCGCGTCTTCATCGGGTCCTGCACCAATGGCCGCATCGAGGACCTGCGCGCCGCCGCCAAGGTTGTCGAGGGCAAGAAGGTCAATCCGCGCGTGAACGCCATGATCGTGCCGGGCTCCGGCCTGGTGAAGGAGCAAGCCGAAGCCGAAGGGCTCGACAAGATCTTCGTCGCCGCGGGCTTCGACTGGCGCGAGCCCGGCTGCTCGATGTGCCTGGCGATGAACGACGACCGGCTGAAGCCGCATGAGCGCTGCGCCTCGACCTCGAACCGCAATTTCGAGGGCAGGCAGGGTTTTAAGGGCCGCACCCATCTTGTCTCGCCGGCCATGGCGGCGGCGGCGGCAATCGCCGGCCATTTCGTCGATATCCGCGACTGGAAGTAACGGCCTGCCGCGGAGGCGATCAAAGGCCCGGAGCGCACCGCGTTCCGGGCCTTTTGGTCGCTCAGCGGTCGCCGAGCCGGATAATCTCGTGGAACTCCTCACGTCGGCCAGGCTCGTCGGCAGCGACGATCAGCGCCAGTTGCTGCTCGTCGAAAATCTTGAACCACTCGTCCCATTCGACCAGCTCGTAGCCGCCGGCGTTGGGAGGCCGCTCCGGGCGGTCGTCGTCCTCATAGGCGTTCTGGCCAAAAACCAGGCGCAGCATGGGTTGCGTGCCGGCCTCGGGCGAAATGTCGACAATGGCCGGAAATCCGGCGCGCGCCGCCGCCCAGGAACGGATCGCATCGTGCTCGGTCAGGGTGATTGTACCGGCCATCGGCGTTCTCCTGTTTTGTGTTGAGAACGCCGGTCTCCCGGAGCTGTTCCGTGCCGTCGCTTAACCGCTTGTTTGTGCTTCCCGACTAGCATTTCCCCTTGGGTAACTTGGGGAAGTCACGGTCCGTTGGACACCGGTCTGCTCATAGCGCTGCTCAATCCGACGATAGCGCTGGCGCTCGGCGCTGCGTTCCTCGTGCTGTGGTTTTATCAGCGCCATCGTCCGTATCTGGCGGTGCTGGCGGCGAGCTACTGCCTGTCGGCGTCGGGTTTCCTGCTGCAATATTTCACGTTGCCGCTCGGCATCGTGGCGACCAAGCTGATCTCCAACATATGTTTCACGATAGCCGCCTGCTGCCTTTCCGGCGCGATCATCGCGCGCTACGGCCGGCGCGTGCCCTATTTCGGCATCGGTGTCATGGCCGGCGGCGGGCTCGCCGCCTTCGCATGGTTCATGTTCGTCCAGCCGGATCTTACCTGGCGCGTGCTCAGCATGAATTTCGGCTTCGGCGGCCTGAGCCTGCTCGTCGCCGTCGAGCTCAGGACAGTGCGCAACAATGGCCCTGAGAAAATCCTGGTCGCGCTGGCCCTGCTTTCCGCGCTGAACTTCACCGCCCGTACCCTGATCGTCGTCATCGCGCATGGACCGTTCCCAAGCTATGACGGCTTCTACGGCTCGTCCTACTGGACGACGGCGCTGCTCTCGCACGCGCTTTTGTCGCTTCTGATCGCGCTCTGCCTGTTCACGGCGGCCGCCCTCGACGTGCTGAAGGCACTGAAGGCCGAGACGCACACCGACCCGTTGTCCGGCCTTCTCAACCGCCGCGGCTTCCAGGAACGGGCAGCACTTCTGCTCGATCAATGCGCCAAGGCCGGGTTTCCCGTCGCGCTGGTGCTTGCCGACCTCGATCACTTCAAGGCGCTCAATGACCAGCACGGACATGAGGCGGGCGACCGAGTGATTGCCGATTTCGCTGCCAAGCTGCGCTTTGCCACCGGTGCGCGCGGCGCAGCGGGGCGCATCGGCGGCGAGGAGTTCGCCGTGCTTCTGCCGCTCAGTGATCTCGCCGCGGCGCGCCTTTTCGCCGAAGCGATCCGCACTTTCTATTCGGCCGGAGCCGTCGACGGCCTGCCGCCCGGCACCAGGGTGACAGCGAGCTTCGGCGTTGCGGCCCGCAGCGGCGCGGAAGGTCTGGCGCCGCTGATGCGGCGCGCCGACGAGGCGCTCTACAAGGCCAAGAGGAATGGCCGTGACAGCGTCCGCCTTTCCTACGAGCGCCCCGAAACCGCCTTCGTGCCCGAAGCGGTGAGCGTCGGCTGAAATCGGAGGCTCCAGAGCACCTGACAACAGCCAGCATCCCCGCCCGAAGGCATGCGGCGTTAACGTGTTTTTCGCCCGTCGATGGTTTTCTGCCCGGGGGGCTTCGAAGGGAACATGGGCAGCGCTGATTTCATCCTGATGATCAATCTGCTCGTCGCCGGGCTGTTGGCCGCGGCCTTCGTGGCGATCGCCGTCCACGACGTCGGGCGTGTGTCGGCGCGCTGGCTGGCTTTCGGCTATTTGCTCGGCATGGCCTATTTCGCCATCGAGTTCAGTATCCCCGCTTTTGCCGATGCCCGGCTGCCGGTTGTCATGGCCTTCGCTGTCTTCCTCGGCGCGACCATCGCCTTCAACGGCGGGGTTGCCCACAAATATGGCGTGACGCCGCCCTGGGCGCCGATGCTGGTCTTCCTGGCCGTGGCCTCGGCCGCCGTCTATCTGGTGCAGGACCTGCCGCGATACTCGCTCACCCGCATGTTGGCCTATCAGCTTCCTTATGCGGCCATGCAGTGCACCGCGCTTGGCATCGTGCTGTCCTCCAGGCAGCGGCTCGAGCGGCTCGATCACCTCCTGATGCTCGTGCTCGCGGCAAGCGCCCTGCAGTTCGCATCAAAGCCTTTCATCGCCGGCGCGCTGGGCGGCTGGGGCGCCAATCCGCAATCCTATGTGCAGACGGGTTATGCGCTGGTGTCGCAGTCGCTTGGCACCGTGTTCGGTCTGGCGCTGGCGCTGCTCGCGCTCGCCATCCTGGTGCGCGACGTGCTGGCCGCGGCGATGTCGAAATCGGAGACGGACACGCTGTCGCGGCTCCTCAACCGCGGCGGTTTCGAACGCCATGCCGAGCTGGCGTTGCGGGATGCGGTGCGCCGGGGCGTACCGGTGGCGCTGGTCATCGCCGACCTCGACCACTTCAAGAGGATCAACGACAGCTACGGCCATGCCTGCGGCGATCGTGTCATCGAGACGTTCGCAGGCTTGCTGCGCGAGGCGGCGGCCGAGCATCACGTCGCCGGCCGCATCGGCGGCGAGGAATTCGCCATCATCCTGCCCGGTACCAACCTCACTGCCGCGCGATTGTTCGCGGAAGGCGCGCGCAGCGCGTTTGGCGGGCTGCCGATCGAGGGCCTGCCCGCCGAGCATCGCTGCAGCGCGAGCTTCGGCGTCGCCGAGCTTGCCGTGGCTGAGGATTTTTCAGATCTGCTGCGGCGCGCCGATGAAGCGCTCTACGCAGCCAAGAATGCCGGCCGCGACTGCGTGCGCGTCTCGCTCGGGACCGCGCGCCGGCAATTCCCGGCGGCGGTCAGCGGCAGGGGCTGAGGTTGGGCATCTCGCCGTCGGAGAGGCCGTACATATAGGAACGGCCCTTGATGAAGACCGGCGGCTGGTAGCAGCCCGGGGCACCGGCAGCGTCGGAATCGTAGATGACGTCGGGCTGGCCGGCGCCGGTGAAGTTCGAGAGCTGCTTGGCGTGCCTGCCCTCGCCGACGATGATGCGCTTGTAGCCGGCGGCGCTGTCGATGACGAGATTGCCGAAGGAATCGGCATAGACGCGGTCGTGATGGCGCAGGCCGGCTTCGGCCGGCACAGCAATGGCGGTGGCAAGTGCAGCCAGCGTCGCGACCGCCAGGCCTGCCCGCACTGAATTCGAACGCATGTCGCTCTCCCTTGGACGGTGCGACCCTCGGGATCGCCCTGCAAACGTCGTGCGAATCGGAAATTAACTCTTTCTTAACCTTTGTTAAGGGGCAGACAGGCTTCAGGAGGGGAACTTAATGAACATGGTTAATTTCGGCGCCTTGGCCCCACTCCGTCCATCGCCCCGCCCCGGCCCGGTCTGACCCAGGCGAGCTTGATCTTGGCGCATTGCGTGGCTAGCGTGCCGCGCACGAAAGGGGCAGCACATGACGTTTGGCCGTGCGATTTGGGTGTCGCTCGTTGTTCCGCTGCTTCTTGCGGCTACGGCCTGCGTGCCGCAGGACGGCGTGCCGAAGGCGGCGAATACTTTATCCCCAACAGTCTCGCCCGTTCCAACCAGCCAACCCGTCGCTCCCGGGGCTGGAGCTGCCGCAACGCCCAAGGCATTGGCAACAACTTCGCCACCCGCAACCAAAATCACCACCGACTTGACCACGCCGCGAGCCGGCGTCGGAACGGCCACCTACAGATGCGGCAATGGCGGCATGATCACCATCCAAAATCTCGGCTCTTCGCTGCGTGTGCTCGGGCCGGATGGCTCGGCCGAGGTGTTTCCAGCGTCGCCCGCAACCAGACCAGCCGCTACCAGGAAGCGGCGACGCATGACGCAATCGTGATCGACGGTCGCGAGGCGCTGGTGATGAAGAAGGGGTCGACGCCGCAGAGCTGCAAAAGATGACGGATCTTATTGCACTGCAGCGACGTTGTGCCGGTTGCAGATCGGCCGCTAATCGATTGAAGCTGAATTTCCCCGTTTTGTCAGACTAAATGACGTTTCCAAAACGATTTTCCGGCTTTGACGCGGTGCAAAAAGCGCATTAGAAACCCGCTATCCGAGGCCCTATGTTGTGCGGCAAAAGCCGCATCCTTCGCGGCTCAGGAACGCCGATCTGGGGGAGCCATGAGCAAATCACCAGCCACCCGCGCAATTGCCAGACGTGAACGGCCGCTTTCGCCGCACCTGACGATCTACAGGCCCCCGATCACGATGACGATGTCGATCATCCATCGCATCACCGGCGGCGCGCTCTATTTCGGCACGCTCCTAGTGGCGGCCTGGCTGATCGCTGCGTCGAGTTCGCAGGCTGCGTTCGACTGGATCAACTGGGCCTTCGGCTCGTGGCTCGGCCGGCTGATCCTGTTCGGCTACACCTGGGCGCTGATGCACCACATGCTGGGTGGGTTGCGCCATCTCGTCTGGGACACCGGCGCCGGGCTCGAAAAACACACCGCCTCGAGGATCGCATGGGCAACGCTCGCCGGCTCGATCGTGCTGACGCTTTTGATCTGGATCGCGGGCTACATGGCGCGGGGGGCACTCTGATGACCGCAAAGAATTCGGACATGCGCACGCCGCTCGGGAAGGTTCGCGGCCTTGGTTCGGCGCGTGAGGGTACCGGCCATTTCTGGCGCCAGCGGTTGACGGCGGTGGCCAATATCCCGCTCATCCTGTTCTTCGTCGGCTTCCTGATCGCCCTCAACGGCCACGGCTATGCGGAAGTGCGGGCGTCGCTCGCGAACCCCTTCGTGGCGCTGGTGCTGTCGTTGGTGCTGATTTCCGCGCTCTACCACATGCGGATCGGCATGCAGGTCATCATCGAGGACTATGTGCATGGCGAGGGCATGAAGCTGGCGCTGATCGCCCTCAACACATTCTTCTCAATTGCAGTCGGCGTCGCCTCGCTCTTCGCTCTGCTCAAACTCGCATTCGGAGGCTGACGTCTTGGCCAGCGCAAACACAGCCAGCACGGCTTCGGCCTACACCTTTGTCGATCACAAATTCGATGTGGTGATCGTCGGCGCCGGCGGCGCCGGGTTGCGCGCCACGCTCGGCATGGCCGAGCAGGGGCTGCGCACCGCCTGCATCACCAAAGTATTCCCGACGCGCTCGCACACGGTCGCGGCGCAAGGCGGCATCGCCGCCTCGCTCTCCAACATGGGCCCGGATTCCTGGCAGTGGCACATGTACGACACGGTCAAGGGCTCGGACTGGCTGGGCGACGTCGACGCCATGGAATACATGGTGCGCGAGGCGCCGGCCGCCGTCTACGAGCTCGAGCATTACGGCGTGCCATTCTCGCGTACCGAAGAGGGCAAGATCTATCAGCGTCCGTTCGGCGGCCACATGATGAATTATGGCGACGGCCCGCCGGTGCAGCGCACCTGCGCCGCCGCCGACCGCACCGGCCACGCCATCCTGCATACGCTCTACGGCCAGTCGCTGAAGAACAACGCGCAGTTCTTCATCGAGTATTTCGCGCTCGACCTGATCATGGAGCCGGACGGCACATGCACCGGCGTGGTGGCGTGGAATCTCGACGACGGCACCATCCACCGCTTCTCGGCAAAGATGGTGGTGCTGGCCACCGGCGGCTATGGCCGCGCCTATTTCTCCGCCACCTCGGCGCATACCTGCACCGGCGACGGCGGCGGCATGGCCGCGCGGGCCGGGCTGCCACTGCAGGACATGGAGTTCGTGCAGTTCCATCCGACCGGCATCTATGGCGCCGGCTGCCTGATCACCGAAGGCGCGCGCGGCGAGGGCGGTTATCTCGTCAATTCCGAGGGTGAGCGCTTCATGGAGCGCTACGCGCCGTCGGCCAAGGACCTCGCCTCGCGCGACGTGGTCTCGCGCTGCATGACGCTGGAGATCCGCGAGGGCCGCGGCGTCGGCAAGAACAAGGACCACATCTTCCTGCATCTCGACCATCTCGATCCGGCGGTGCTGCACGAGCGGCTGCCGGGCATCTCCGAATCGGCCAAGATCTTCGCCGGCGTCGACCTGACCAAGGAGCCGATCCCGGTGCTGCCGACGGTCCACTACAATATGGGCGGCGTGCCGACCAATTATTGGGGCGAGGCGCTCAACCCGAGCTTCGACAACCCCGACCGCGTGTCGCCCGGCCTGATGGCGGTGGGCGAGGCCGGCTGCGCCTCCGTGCATGGCGCCAACCGGCTCGGCTCCAACTCGCTGATCGATCTCGTCGTGTTCGGCCGCGCGGCCGCAATCCGCGCCGGCCAGGTGATCGATCGCAAGTCGGCGATTGCGTCGCCCAATCAGGAATCGGTCGACAAGATCATGGACCGCTTCGACAAGCTGCGCCACGCTAGCGGCTCGACCCCGACCGCGGCGCTGCGCGAAAAGATGCAGCGGGCGATGCAGGAAGACGCGGCGGTGTTCCGCACGCAGGAATCGCTGGAAAATGGCTGCCAGCGCGTTTCTCAAATCTGGAGCGAGCTCAAGGACGTCAAGGTCTTCGACCGCTCGATGATCTGGAACTCGGACCTGGTCGAGACGCTGGAGCTCGAAAACCTGATGGTCAATGCCATCGCCACGGTCTACGGCGCCGAGGCGCGCAAGGAGAGCCGCGGCGCGCACGCGCGAGAGGATTTCTCGGCGCGCGACGACGCCAACTGGCGCAAGCACACGCTGGCCCACGTCGGCGAGGACGGCAAGGTGACGCTTTCCTACCGCCCGGTGCACACCGACCCGCTGCTGGCGGAAAAGGATGGCGGCATCAGCCTGGCCAAGATCGCGCCAAAGGCCAGGGTCTACTGACATGGCATTGGCGGCCGCGGGATATTCCGGCACGCCCCTTCCGGCCAAGCTCGGCCTGAAGGACGGCATGGTCGCCGCCTTCATCGCGCTGCCGCCGGAGCTCGACGAGTTGGCTGGGGCCGTCGCGTTTGCCGGGGTCGATCGGCTGCCCAACTGGTCGGCGATCTCGGGCAACCGAAAATACGATGCGGTGCACGCGTTCACCCGGCAGCGCGCCGAGATCGAGGACGGCCTGGCCGGCATCGAGATGGCGATCAAGCGCGACGGCATGGTCTGGGTCTCTTGGCCGAAGAAGGCTCCGAACGTGCCGACCGACGTCACCGAGGACGTCATCCGCGCCGAGGCGCTCAAGCGCGACCTTGTCGACGTCAAGGTCGCGGCCCTCAACGAAATCTGGTCCGGGCTGAAGCTCGTCATCCGAAAGGACCGCAGGTAATGGTCGAACTCACGCTTCCCAAGAATTCGAAAGTCCAGCAGGGCAAGACCTGGCCGAAGCCGGAGGGCGCCACCAATCTGCGCGAATACCGCATCTACCGCTGGTCGCCGGACGACGACGAGAATCCGCGCATGGACACTTATTTCGTCGACATGGACGATTGCGGCCCGATGGTGCTCGACGCGCTGCTGTGGATCAAGAACAAGATCGACCCGACGCTGACGCTGCGCCGCTCCTGCCGCGAAGGCATTTGCGGGTCCTGCGCCATGAACATCGACGGCTCGAACACGCTCGCCTGCACCAAGGGCGCCGAAGACATTTCCGGCGCGGTGAAGATCTATCCGCTGCCGCATATGCCAGTGATCAAGGACCTCGTGCCCGACCTTACCAACTTCTATGCCCAGCATGCCTCGATCGAGCCCTGGCTGAAGACGGTCTCGCCGACGCCCGCCAAGGAATGGCTGCAAAGCCATGAAGACCGCGAGAAGCTCGATGGGCTCTATGAGTGCATCCTGTGCGCCTGCTGCTCGACCTCGTGCCCGAGCTACTGGTGGAACGGCGAGCGCTATCTCGGCCCGGCAACGCTGCTGCAGGCCTATCGCTGGCTGATCGATTCCCGCGATGAGGCGACCGGCGAGCGGCTCGACAATCTCGAGGATCCGTTCCGCCTCTATCGCTGTCACACCATCATGAACTGCGCGCAAACCTGTCCGAAGGGGCTCAATCCGGCGAAGGCGATCGCGGAGATCAAGAAGATGATGGTTGAGCGGCGCGTCTAAAGTTTAGCGGCTCAAGTTCGTACGCAGCGATTCTTCGCGCCCCCCTCTGGCCTGCCGGCCATCTCCCCCACGGGTGGGGAGATTGGCTGTCATCGCGGCTTTCGCCAATCGCCAACGTTGAAGGATGAGCGCCGTCGGCGAAGCTGCTGATCTCCCCCCAAGTGGGGGAGATGTCCGGCAGGACAGAGGGGGGCGCTGTCCCGCCGACGTTCCGAAGGTTCTGCCTTGTCGCGGCGATCCGATTTCTGTCAAAATCGGTACCCGGAGAACCGACCTTATCGAAAAGCCAAACCCAATGACCGATCTTTCCGTCCTCTCTTCCGTCGAAGCCCGCGTGCTCGGCTCACTGATCGAGAAGAAGGAGCTGACGCCGGATGTCTATCCGCTGACGCTCAACGGTGCGCATGCCGCCGCCAACCAGAAGACGGCGCGCGAGCCGGTGATGGCGCTGGAACTGACCGACGTTAGGCGCGCGCTCAGCTCGCTCGAACAGAAGGGTCTGGTGCGCCAGGCTTTTGCTTCGCGGGTCGAGCGCTACGAACATCTGATGGCGCAGCGCTTTTCGCTGACCACGCCGCAGATCGCGATCGTCGGTCTGCTGCTCCTGCGCGGCGCGCAGACGGCGCATGAGCTGCTCGCCCGTTCTGAGCGCATGGCGCGCTTCGGGTCGATCGAAGAGCTTCGCGACAATCTCGACCTGATGATCGGCCGCCGTCCGCCGCTGGTGCAACTGCTCGAGCGCGCACCGGGCCAGCGCGAGGAGCGCTACGTGCATCTTTTGAGCGGGCCGGTGGAAATCACGGCGGCGGCGCCTTGGCAATCGGCGGCGTCGGAGTCCGATCTCGAAGCGCGGGTGCGGGCTCTGGAGGAAGAGGTTGCTTCGTTGCGGGCGAAGATCGAGGCGCTGGGCGGCTAGCGTGAGATGATGGCGGGACAGCGCCCCCCTCTGTCCTGCCGGACATCTCCCCCACAAAGGGGGGAGATTGGCAGTTCCAGCGCCTCGCTCGTTCCTGCGGCGTCGGCGATTGGCGAAAGCCGGCGCGATATCCGATCTCCCCCCTCGTGGGCCCTCGTGGGGGAGATGCCCGGCAGAGCAGAGAGGGGCGCGACGGATCGCTGCCCCGCGCAGTCTAAGTCAGCCCAGCCTGGCGTCGAGCGAGACCTTGATGGCGCCGAGCGCCTTTGAGACCGGGCACTCGGCCTTGGCCTTCTCGGCCAGTTCCTGGAACTTTGCCGCATCGATGCCCGGGACCTTGCCGACCAGGGTGATGGCGCTGCCGGTTATGCCGGTGCCGGGCACCAGTGTCACAACAGCCTTGGAGTCGAGCGCGATGGCCGGGGTGCCGTTCTCGGCGAGGAAATGCGACAGCTGCATGGCGTAGCATCCGGCATGGGCGGCGGCGATCAGCTCTTCCGGATTGGTGCCGGATTTGCCGCTCTCATCCTCGAAGCGCGCCTTGAAGGAATAGGGTATGCCTTTCAGAGTCCCGCTCTGCGTCTCCAGCGTGCCTCTGCCCTCTTTAAGATTGCCTTTCCAGACGGCGTTTGCGGTGCGGTCCATGAAGTCCTCCTGGCTTGTCGGGGTTCGCGCCGGCGGGCGCCGGCGTTCGCTGAACTATAGCGCGAGCGCGCCGGAAAACCATGGCGCGATTGTGCCCGCGAAGTCGACGCGCGCGAAAAAATTCTCGAAAAAAACGCGTGCAGAATGTCGACTTCCCGGCGGCCGGACCGTCCTGGGGGCGGCCACGAAGTTCGGGGCCGAAGGAGGCTGAAGATGGAAAATCTGTTTTTCGCACTTTGGAGGCGCCCCGGCCGAAGGGTGCAGCGACCGGAAGAGTTCTGGCTGGATCCCTCGGCCTTCGGCCTCGGCCGGCTGGCGGCGGCCGTGGCCATAATCGGGATTGCGGCATGCCTGCTCGATCATGCGGCGGCCAGAAGCAAGGCTGACAGCATCGCGGTCGCCTCCTATGGTTCATCGCAGGAAGGGAACTGACAATGAAATATGTCCTGCTGGTCTACGGCGAGGAAAAGGACCTCTTCGCGCTCACGCCGGAACGATCCGCCAAGCTAGACGCCGATTCGCTCGCCTATGACAGGGAACTCGATCGACAAGGTAAGCTGATCATCGCGCAGGCGCTGCAGCCGGTCAAGATGTCGAAGTCGCTCAGGCGTCGCAAGGGCAAGCGGCTGGTTACCGACGGGCCGTTCGCCGAGACGAAAGAACAGCTGCTCGGCTTCGTTATGGTAGAGGCCGCGGATCTCGACGAGGCGATGGCGATCGCAGACGGTATTCCTCTGGTCGAGCTCGGCACCGTCGAGGTCAGGGCTGTCTACGACATACCGGGGTCATGACCCGGAGCTATTAGCGGTTTGTTCATCGCCGCAATTGTCGCGAGTTGAAGCGATGCTGTACTTCTTCTATCGTTGCCGCGGTTTCGGGGGAATTCGGCATGCCTTTTCTGCTCGCGATGCTTGGCCTGCTCGGCGTGGCGGCCATCTGGTGGTACCGGCTGAAGGCGATGAACGAGGCGGCCAGCGAGGTCGCCGACGTTATCGGCCGCGTGCAGGGCAATATCCGCCGCAAGAAGCTGCGCAAACAGGCGGCACTTTCGCCGCTGACGGCGATCGACGATCCGGTCGTGGCCGCCGCGACGCTGATCACCGCGATCGTTTCGGAACATGGCCCGATCCTGCCGCAGCGCGAAGCCGTCATCCGTGAGGTGATCGCGCAGATTGCCGACAACCCTAAGAAAACCGACGAGGCCGTCGTCTACGCCAAATGGGCGGCCGCGCAGGTCGACGACACCACGATCGTCATCGACAAGCTGGCGCCGTTCCTACGCGAGCGCCTCGAGCCGCACGAACGGGATGATCTGCTCAGCATGCTGAACCGGGTGGCACAGGGCGGCGAGCAACGCCTGCGCATCGCCGACCAGCGGATGGTGAGGCTGCGGCAGAAGCTGGGTTTTGAGGTCAATTAAGCTGAAGCAGTGGCGGCCGGATCGCCTACCTTCGTGATTGGCCGAAACGCTTCTCGCATCCTCATTCTATGGCGGAGCAAGGAGCGAAGCGACGCGGCGCAGACCATAGAATCCATTCCGTTACCTTATAAGCGTTGCAGCGGTGCAGAATTCTGCTCGGCGGCATTCTTCGACCAAGGTCACGGCATGGATCCTCGGGTCTTCGCGTCCGCTTCGCTCCCGCTCCGCCCGTGGATGACGACGTCGCGTAGGCACCGGCCAATTGCTAGGCGCTAGATCGCTTCGCCCTTCAATAGCCGCGGCATGTCGCCTGACAGGCCAGATGCCTGGCGGATGAAGAAGTCCTTGAGCTTCGGCATGCGCTCGACGAGGCCGAGGCCGATGTCGCGCACGGCGCGCAGCGGGCCGATGTCGTTGGAAAACAGGCGGTTCAGCACGTCGGTGGTGACGCCCATCTGCAGCGTGTCGAAGCGGCGCCATTGCTGGTAGCGCTCGAGCACGTCGAGCGCGCCGATGTCCTGGCCGAGCCGGTCGGCCTCGACCACCACTTCGGCAAGTGCTGCGACATCCTTGAAGCCGAGATTGAGGCCCTGACCGGCGATCGGATGGATGCCGTGAGCCGCATCGCCGGCGAGCGCGATGCGCGGTGCGACGAAGGCGCGCGCAAGGATCAGGCCGAGCGGCCAGGCGCGCGGCTTGTCGGCGACGCGGATCTCGCCGAGCTTCAGCCCAAAGCGCTGCTCCAGCTCATGCTCGAAGACGAACTCGTCGCCCTCGACCAGCTTCTGCGCGTCTTCCGTGCGCTCCACCCAGACGATCGAGGAGCGATTGGTGCCGTCCTCGTCAGGCTTCAGCGGCAAGGTGGCGAAGGGGCCGGCGGGCAAAAAATGTTCCTCGGCGCGGCCATTGTGCGGGCGCTCATGCGCGACCGTGCAGACGATGCCGGACTGGCCGTATTCCCATTTTACCGTCCTGATGCCGGCCATGTCGCGCAGCTTCGAATTGACGCCGTCAGCGGCGACGAGCAGGCAGGCCTTAAGCGCGGCACCGTCGGCCAGATGCACGGTGATGCCGGCGCCGTTCGTGTCGAAGGCGCTGACGGCCATGCCTTCGATGACGTCGATGCCGAGTTTTTCGGCGCGCCGGCGCAGCGCGCCGTTGAGGACCCGGTTGGCCACCATATGGGCGAAGGGTTCGCCGGGCGCCACCTCGCCGTCGAAGGTCAAAAACACCGGGCGCACCGGATCGGCGGCGCGCGAATCGGTGATGATCATCTCGGTGATCGCCTGCGCCTCGGGCGCGATCTCGTCCCAGACGCCGAGCTGCTCCAGCATGCGGCAGGCCGCGGCGGCGATCGCCGAGGCGCGGCCGTCCTTCTGCCAGACGCCGGCAGGTGCCGCATCGACAATGGCGACGGCAAGGCTCGGTCGCGCCTGCTTCAGCGACACGGCCGCGGCAAGGCCGACATAGCCGGCGCCCGCCACCAGCACGTCCACCGAGGTTTTGTCCGCTGCATCCGCCTTGCGGTCGACCATGGCACTTTCCTTTCGCGGCCTCCGGCCACCGCGGCGGCCGTTGCAGCTTGACTGCCCGGCTCTCCTGTCCGAAACCCGCCATGACACATCTTCAAGGGACGTGGAACATGACGGCGGCCATGGACGAGCTTCTCGACATTCTCGACCTCGAGCAGCTCGAACACAACCTGTATCGTGGTCGCAGCCCCAAGCTCGACTGGCAGCGCGTGTTCGGCGGCCAGACGATCGCTCAGGCGCTGGTCGCCGCCCAGCGCACTGTCGAGCCCGGGCGCCATGTGCATTCGCTGCACGGCTATTTCATGCGGCCCGGCGACACCAAGGTTCCGATCGTCTATGAGGTCGACCGCATCCGCGACGGCGGCTCTTTCACCACGCGCCGGGTGGTGGCGATCCAGCATGGGCAGGCGATCTTCTCGCTGGAAGCCTCGTTCCAGCAGGACGAGGTCGGGCTGGAGCATCAGCTGCCGATGCCACGCAACGTGCCGGCGCCCGACACGCTTCTGTCGCAGCGCGAGCTGCTCGGCAAGTTCGGCGAGGCGGTGCCGGAAGGCATCAAGCGCTACTGGGAGCGCGACCGGCCGATCGAGATGAAGCCGGTAATGCTCAAGCACTATACCAGCCGCGAAAAGCTGGAGCCGGAGCAGAATATCTGGATCCGCACCACGGGCCCGGTGCCGGAAGACCGCGCCACGCAGGCGGCGGTGCTTGCCTATCTCTCCGACATGACGCTGCTCGACACCTCGACCTTCGCGCATGGCCGCGCCATCTTCGATCGCGACATCCAGGCGGCCAGCCTCGACCATGCCATGTGGTTCCACCGCAGTCATTCGCTGGACGACTGGATCCTCTACACGCAGGACAGCCCCTCCACGCAAGGCTCGCGCGGTTTCACCCGCGGATCGCTGTTCGCGCGCGACGGAACGCTGATCGCCTCGGTCGCGCAGGAAGGCCTCATCCGGCTGAAACGCTGAGCCGGCTTCGAGGCATGGCTAAAAAGCAGGCATTTTCGAAATTTTGCTCATTTTTTAATCATGAGCCATTAAGGCGCTGCGCCCGTTTGTTGAGCAAGCGCTGCTGATCTCCTTTGTTTACAACAGGTTAATGCCCTGCTTCGGCAATTGGCACGGAGCTTGATTCCTGTCCTGCACTCTCCGGCTCTCCTCGGGATCGGTGAAGGTGTGCAAACGCGGGGGACCGCAACAGCAAAGGGTGAAACCTTATGAAAATCGTGATGGCAATCATCAAGCCGTTCAAGCTCGACGAGGTGCGCGAAGCGCTCACCGCCGTCGGCATCCAGGGCCTGACCGTCACCGAAGTCAAAGGCTACGGGCGTCAGAAGGGACATACGGAAATCTATCGCGGCGCCGAATACGCGGTCAGCTTCCTGCCCAAAATCAAGATCGAGGTCGCCGTCGGCGCCGACATGGTCGACAAGGCCGTCGAAGCCATCGGCTCCGCCGCCAAGACCGGCCAGATCGGCGACGGCAAGATCTTCGTCTTCGGCATCGACCAGGCGGTGCGCATCCGCACCGGCGAAACAGACACCGACGCGCTCTGAGCGGCGACCAGCTATTCCAACGGAGAGTTCAATGAATATTCCTTCCCCCTTGAAGACGACGGGACGCGCGGCCGCTGCGCTCGCTCTCGTAGCGTTCAGCACCGCCGCCGCCTTCGCGCAGGAGGCCGCTCCGGCAGCCACGGCCGCAGCGCCGGCCGCCCCGGCGCCCGCGCTCGACACCGGCAACACCGCCTGGATGCTGACCTCGACGGCGCTGGTGCTGATGATGACCATCCCGGGCCTGGCGCTGTTTTACGGCGGCATGGTGCGCAAGAAGAACGTGCTCGCCACCATCATGCAGAGCTTCGCCATCACCTGCCTGGTGACGGTGCTGTGGTTCATGTTCGGCTACTCGCTGGCCTTCTCCGACGGCGGCGGCATGAACAAGTTTATCGGCGGTGCCTCGAAATTCTTCCACCACGGCATCACCACTTCCTCGCTGTGGGCGCCCGGTGTGGCGAACATCCCTGAATTCGTCTTTTCGATGTTCCAGATGACCTTCGCCATCATCACCCCGGCGCTGATCGCCGGCGCCTTCGCCGAACGCTTGAAGTTCTCGGCGCTGCTCATCTTCATGGCGCTGTGGCTGCTGGTCGTCTACGCGCCGGTCGCGCACTGGGTATGGGGCGGCGGCTTCCTCGCCACCGCCGGTGTGCTCGATTTCGCTGGCGGCACCGTCGTCCATATCAATGCCGGTGTCGCGGGCCTGGTCTGCGCGCTCGTTCTCGGCAAGCGCGAGGGCTATGGCACCACCAACATGGCGCCGCACAACCTGGTCTATTCGGTGATCGGCGCCTCGCTGCTGTGGGTCGGCTGGTTCGGCTTCAACGCCGGTTCGGAACTGGCGGCCGACGGCCTCGCCGGCGCTGCGATGTTGAACACGCAGGTCGCCACAGCCGCGGCGGCGCTGGCCTGGATGTTCGCCGAATGGATCGTCGCCAAGAAGCCTTCGGTGCTCGGCATCATCTCGGGTGCTGTCGCGGGCCTTGTCGCGGTGACGCCGGCTTCCGGCTTCGTCAACCCGACCGGCGCCTTCTTCGTCGGCATCATCGCCGGCGTCGTCTGCTACCTGTCGGCGGTCAAGCTCAAGCACGCCATGGGCTATGACGACTCGCTCGACGCCTTCGGCGTCCACGGCGTCGGCGGCATCGTCGGCGCACTGCTGACCGGTGTGCTCGCCGATCCGGCGATCAACAGCCTGTCGTCGGGCGCCTCGCTCGCCAAGCAGGCATACGGCGTCGCTGTCACCATCGTATGGACGGCGGTCGCCACCTTGGTCATCCTCTACATCGTAAAGGCGCTGGTCGGCCTGCGTCCGAGCACCCAGGAAGAGGTCGAGGGTCTCGACGTCACCCAGCACGGCGAAGTCGTGCCGTAAGGCCGACCCGGCCAAGGACCGGCGGATACTCCTCCCGCCGGTCCGGATATCAAGGGAAGCCGCGGCGCGGCTTTCCCGATTTGCTCCCAAGATCCCGTCGTGATGCTCTCGAAAGGGGCTCACGCCTTGAGGCCCGGAAGATTTTCCGGGCCTCCTTTTTCTCGGATATGAGCATTGAGCGTTTCGATCACATTCACTTGATCGCGAATGTGTGAAACGTCCGCCCTTCCGGTTCCGTACTGGGATTGCGACCGCCATCGTGGTGTCGCCAAATATCAGGGAAGGAATCGACCAATGAACTGCAAGAATAGCTTCCTGGGAGCAATGGCTCTGTCGATGGTCAGCGGTGTTGCACTTGCCGGCGCGCTCGACTCGCCTGACAATATGGCTCCGTTCTTCACCGATTCCAGCATGAAGACCATGAAGTCCGAGGCCGATTTCAAGGCCGCCTGGGCGACGACGGCAAAGGACAAGCAGGACGCGATGATGAAGGAGTGCCAAGACGCGGCGATGAGCAAGCCGCATGCCGAATTCTGTGCCAACCTGATGCAGTACGCCGGCCATAAGTGATTTGCGGCAGGTCGGGTCCTTACGGGCCTGATCGTTTCATCTTTGCCAATGAGATGGCGAGCTTCATGGGCCCGCCATCTCCCTTCCGGGGAGCATCTCGGTAAAAGGCCATGGTTAATGCGGCCTTAACCTTCCCGCCGATAGTCTGGGAGACGAATCTCCCGGCATGCGTCACGCATCCGGCCAGGCATCGACACACGGGGAAGAGGCATGCGTTCAGGCGCTTCAGCACCGCTCGCGCTGACCGATACGGGGCACGGCATCCAGGCGTTCGCGCGGCGGCAGGTTGGGCGCCTGGTCGGTGCCGGGATGTTCGTGTTCACCGCTTTCGGCGTCGCCAGCCTCGCTACCTGGAACGTCGCCGATCCGAGCTTCTCGCACGCCACCAACAATCTCGTCACCAACGCCATGGGCTATGCGGGCGCGGTGTTTTCCGACCTTGCCATGCAGTTCTTCGGCCTTGCCGCCGTCGCCGGACTGGTGCCGGCGGTGATCTGGGGTTTTCTGCTCTTCTCCGCCCGCGGCGTCGACAGGCTGGGCAAGCGCGGGCTTGCCTGGTTCGGCTTCGCGCTGCTTGCCGCGGCGATCGTCGGTTGCGTGACGCCGCCCAACACCTGGCCGCTGCCGACCGGTCTCGGCGGTGTGTTCGGCGATATGGTGCTGAAGATCCCAGGCATCGCCGTCGGCGGCTATCCGAAGGGCCTCTTCGCCACCGTCATCGCCGTTGTGCTCGCCACACCGGCGCTCTGGCTGTTCACCTATGGCTCGGCGCTGATCGCGCGCAAGAACGGCTTTGCCGTCATTGAGCGCGCCGCCGAGCCGGAGCCGCGCGAGCAGGACGATCTGCTCTTCGATGAGGATGAAGACGAGGGCGACGAAGGCATTCTTGCGCTCGGCGCCATCACCCATTGGTGGCTGTCCTTCCGTGCATGGATGCATCGGCGTGCCGCGCGCCGCAGGCAGGAGCGTGACGAGTTCGAGCCTCAGATGGAGCCGCGGGCCAGCGCCTGGCGCCGCGCCGCCGAACGGGTCGAATCGGCCGAGTACGCCGAATCCAGGATGAGCCCCGGCGGCCGCGCCCGTGTCGAGCCGGAATTCTTCGCCGCAATGGTCAACGACCGCAGCGCTTCGGTCGATCCGGTGGACGACAATGACTTCGACAACGAAGAGGCCGATCTCGACGACTTCGACGACGAAGAGCCGGTCCAGCGCCGCGCCAATGTGCGCAACTTCCGCTCGGACGCGGCGACGCGCGTGGAGGCGCCTGCGCCGCGCCCGGTGCAAGGCGCACGCGTTCAGCGCGAGGCGCAGACCTCGCTCATTGGCTCCGGCACGTTCGAGATGCCGTCGCTGCATTTCCTGTCCGAACCGAAGAACGTGGCGAAAGACCCAAGCCTGTCGAAGGACGCGCTGGAGCAGAACGCAAGACTGCTCGAAGGCGTGCTCGAGGATTTCGGCGTCAAGGGCGAGATCATCCATGTCCGCCCGGGTCCGGTCGTGACGCTCTATGAGCTGGAGCCTGCGCCCGGCATCAAATCCTCGCGCGTCATCGGCCTTTCCGACGACATCGCCCGCTCGATGAGCGCGATCGCCTGCCGCGTCGCCGTCGTGCCCGGCCGCAACGCCATCGGCATCGAACTGCCGAATGCCAAGCGCGAGACAGTCTATCTGCGAGAGATCATGGCGAGCCGCGACTTTGAAACCACCAAGGCGAAGCTCGCCTTGGCGCTCGGCAAGACCATCAACGGCGAGGCGGTCATCGTCGACATCGCCAAGATGCCGCATGTGCTGGTCGCCGGCACCACCGGCTCGGGCAAGTCGGTCGCCATCAACACGATGATCCTGTCGCTGCTCTACCGGCTCACCCCGCAGGAATGCCGGCTGATCATGATCGATCCGAAGATGCTCGAGCTCTCGGTCTATGACGGCATCCCGCATCTGCTCACGCCCGTGGTCACCGATCCGAAGAAGGCCGTGGTGGCGCTGAAATGGACGGTGCGCGAGATGGAGGACCGCTACCGCAAGATGTCCAAGGTCGGCGTGCGCAACATCGACGGCTTCAATGCACGCGTCAGCCAGGCCGAGAAGAAGGGCGAGAAAATCTCGCGCACCGTGCAGACCGGCTTCGACCGCCAGACCGGCGAGGCGATCTACGAGACCGAGGATCTCGACCTCGAGCCGATGCCCTATATCGTCGTCATCATCGACGAAATGGCCGACCTGATGATGGTCGCCGGCAAGGACATCGAAGGCGCGGTGCAGCGCCTGGCGCAGATGGCGCGCGCCGCCGGCATCCACGTCATCATGGCGACGCAGCGCCCGTCGGTCGACGTCATAACCGGCACCATCAAGGCCAATTTCCCCACCCGCATCTCATTCCAGGTAACGTCGAAGATCGACAGCCGCACCATCCTGGGCGAGCAGGGCGCCGAGCAGCTGCTCGGCATGGGCGACATGCTCTACATGGCGGGCGGCGGCCGCATCCAGCGTGTCCACGGTCCCTTCGTCTCGGACGATGAGGTCGAACGGATCGTCGGCCATCTCAAACTGCAGGGCGTGCCGGAGTATCTCGACGCCATCACCGAGGATGACGAGGAAGACGACGAGGACGGCGCCTCGGGCCGGGGCGGTTCCGGCGGCGGCGGGGGCGGCAATTTCGAGGATTCCGACGATCCCTACGATCAGGCGGTGGCCGTGGTGCTGCGCGACGGCAAGGCCTCGACCAGCTACATCCAGCGCCGGCTGGGCATCGGCTACAACCGCGCGGCGTCGATCATCGAGAAGATGGAGAAGGAAGGCATCGTCGGCCCGGCCAACCACGCCGGCAAACGCGAGATTCTCGTCCCCACCGAGGACGATAAGTTCTAGCCCGGCGACGGCCGCAGGAGGCGGCCGGCAACTTTGAACCCTCTGGCGCGTTGATGCGACCAAGCGCCGTGCGACCCGCCAAACTTAGGCCCAACTGGCGGTCCAGAGACTGCGACCAAGGCAAATCACAGGAAGTGACCGGCATGAAGACCCAGACAGATTTCGCTCCGACCCGCCGACAGCTGCTCGGCCTTGGCCTGGTGCTCGCTGGCGCCGCCGCCATCAATGTCGTGCCGGGCTTCCAACTTCTGGCCCTGGCACAGGCCGCGGTTCCGCCGGCGGCACAAAAGATCGCCGACCATTTTTCCTCGGTCAAATCGATGAGCGGCGAGTTCGTGCAGTTCGGCCCGAAGGGCGAGCAGACGGGCGGCAAGTTCTTCCTCGAACGTCCCGGCAAAATCCGTTTCAACTATGATGGATCGTCGAATTTCCGGGTGATCTCGGACGGCAAGTCGGTCGTCATCCTCAACAAGAAGCTGAACACCTCCGACCTCTATCCGCTGTCGAAGACGCCCTTGAAGCTTTTGCTCGACGACCGGATCGATCTCTCCGGCGGGCGCGTGAAGGCCGTCAAGGAAGAAGACGACCTCACCACCATCCAACTCTCCGACAAGTCGGTGTTCGGCAACGCCAAGATCACCATGATGTTTGATCCGAAGACCTATGAACTGCGCCAGTGGACGATCACCGACGCGCAGGGCAAGGACACAACGGTGATGATCTTCAACGTCAAGGAAGGGGTCTCCATTCCGGACGGCACCTTCGCGATCGACTATACGGCGAACCGCGAGCTCAATACCAAGACGCGGTAGGTCCGCCCATATTCAGGGCAGGGCCGGCTTGCAGCGCGGGCCGGCTTGTCTTTATGGCGCGTGGCTGGCAGTAGATCGGCGATCTTTTGCCGGACCTGCCTCAATGCCCTTCACTATAGCCACCTGGAACATCAACTCGGTGCGCCTGCGCATGCCGATCGTCGAGCGGCTGCTCAAAGAGCACTCGCCGGACGTGCTCTGCCTGCAGGAAACCAAGGTTCCTGACGAGCTGTTTCCGGAAAAGGCGTTCCGCAAGGCGGGATACGAGCACATCCTGTTCCACGGCCAGAAAGGCTATCACGGCGTGGCGACAGTGGCGCGCCGGCCGATCGAGCTGGTCGAGAAGCGGCGTTTCTGCGAGATCGACGACAGCCGGCATCTCTCGGTCAGGGTCCAGGCCGGCGGCAGGTCGATCCTGCTGCACAATTTCTACGTTCCGGCCGGCGGCGATGAGCCGGACCCGGAGATCAACCGGAAATTCCGGCACAAGCTCGATTTCGTCTATGAGATGAACAGCGTGCCGGCGAGCCAGGACGATGCCTCGATCCTGGTGGGCGACCTCAACATCGCGCCGCAGGAGCATGACGTGTGGTCGCACAAGCAATTGCTCAACGTCGTCAGCCACACGCCGGTCGAAACCGAAAACTTCGAGGCGATGCGGCAGGCCGGCGGCTGGGTCGACCTGATGCGGCTCAACGTGCCGGCCGAGCAAAAGCTCTACACCTGGTGGAGCTACCGCGCGAAGGACTGGCAAGCATCGGACCGCGGCCGGCGGCTCGACCATATCTGGTCGTCCGCCAATCTGGTGCCGAGCTTTGCCGGTTACGAGATTCTCAAGGCGGCGCGCGGCTGGGAGAAGCCGTCGGACCATGTGCCGGTCATCGCGAAGTTTGAATTGGGATTGAGCGCTTTCAATCGGCAGGGGCGCTGCGGCGCGTCTATTCCGTAAACCGTGGCGCGAGCTCCTCGATGCGGGCGATCATCTCTTGGAATTCCTCCAAGATGCGCTCGTGCAGCTGCACCGCGAGCTCCGGATATTCCTCGAGGATGCGGCGAAACATCTTGCGGCTCAAGCGGATAACTTCCGAATCGATCGCGGCCGAGGCGCTGGTCAGCCGGTTGGTGTCGGCGATGAGGGCCAGTTCGCTGAGCATGGCGCCGGGGCCTGCCGTGCCGATCGGGACGCGTTCGCCGCTGCCTTGCTCGCGATAGAGGACTATCCGCCCGCTGACCACGATATAGGCCGAGTCGGCCACGTCATCCTCGCGGTAGAGCTTGTGGTCGGCCTGCAGAAAAGTGGTCTCGGCGCCGAAGGCCAGCAGGCGCAACTGTTCCTGCGTGAAGCCCTGAAAAAGCTTCACGGCGGACAGGATGCGGATGTCGTCATCCAGCGCCATGCTAGCTGTGTCCCCGAGCGGTCAGTCCAGTCCCTCCTTTGGAGCGCCGCCTCCTTGCGGGAGCGCGCACTCCAACTTTCAATCACGCGTCGTGCGATGCGTGCAGCGAGCCGATCCATCACCCTCCAGCATCAGGATCGTACCCGAGGCAGTCCCGCCCGACCGCCTATCTGTTTGGTTCGACGCAATTCCGATCGGAAAACCGCTTTCACACTTTTCCTGGAATTGCTCTAGATCATGAAATGTTTAAGGAACCAGCTTGTAGCCGCCGCTTTCTGTCACAAGAATTTCGGCATTGGAAGGATCGCGCTCAATCTTCTGGCGCAGCCGGTAGACATGGGTTTCCAGCGTGTGGGTGGTGACGCCGGAATTGTAACCCCACACTTCTTCCAAGAGCACGTCGCGCGTTACCACCTTCTGGTCGGCGCGATAGAGATATTTGATGATCGAGGCTTCCTTTTCGGTCAGCCGCACCTTGGCGCCGCGCGGATCGATCAAAAGCTTCTGGCTGGGCTTGAAGGTGTAGGGGCCGACCGAGAAGGTGGCGTCCTCGCTCTGCTCGTGTTGGCGCAACTGTGCACGGATGCGCGCCAACAGCACGGCGAAACGGAAAGGCTTGGTGACGTAATCGTTGGCGCCGGCTTCGAGCCCCAGGATCGTGTCGGAATCGGTGTCGTGGCCGGTCAACATGATGATCGGGGCCTTATAGCCGCCCTTGCGCAGGATCTTCACCGCCTCCCGACCGTCCATATCGGGCAGGCCGACGTCCATGATGAGCAGATCGACAAGGCCGCCGCGCGCCGCAGCGACGCCTTTTGCGGCAGTGGCTTCCTGCTGGACGTCGAATTCTTCGTAAAGCGCCAGTTGCTCGACGAGGGTGGCTCGCAGGTCGTCGTCGTCGTCAACGATCAGAATGGTGCGTGATGTCATGATCAATCCGTTGTTTTAAAAAGAATATTCAGTTGACCTCCCCCCATTTATGCGGAAGCTCACCGGCGCAACAGTCGTTCACAGTGATTTGTTCCGTGAGACAATCATACAAGAAAAAACGCGCGCGCAATGCGGCAGGCGAATTTTTGCCGAAAGGGCTGCATGTCCTGGTTGTGCGTGCAAAGCCGGGCAACCCTGCGCAGGGATTGCTGCAAGCTGGCAAAACGGTGTTTCGCTGCGCCCTCGGGCGCAGCGGCATTTCCGCCAGCAAGCGCGAGGGCGACGGCGCGACGCCACTGGCTGCGATGCGGATATTGTCAGGCTATTTCCGCAACGACCAGTTTCCCGGCGGCCGCCGGACGGGGCTGGCGATGGCGCCGATCGGCCCGGATCTTGGCTGGTGCGAGGTGCCGGACGACCGCAACTACAACCGACCGGTGAAGATCCCTTACGGCGCCAGCCATGAACGGATGCGGCGCGCCGACCGGCTCTACGATGTGTGCCTGGTGCTGGACTGGAACATCGTGCCGCGCCGGCGCGGACGCGGCAGCGCGATCTTCTTCCATCTGGCGCGTCCCGGCTTCACGCCGACGCAAGGCTGCGTCGCGGTGACGGCGCGCACCATGGCGAGGCTGCTGCCGCTGCTGTCGGACCGGACGGTGGTGAAGGTGGTGAGGTAGGGGAGTAGGGGAGTAGGGGAGTAGGGGAGTAGGGGAG
>NZ_RZSF01000610.1:0-1656 GCF_004023325.1 Mesorhizobium sp. M1A.F.Ca.ET.072.01.1.1
TCAGCGAGGAGAGCCGGCGCTCGATCGTCGAGACGGAGTTCGGCTTCTTGTCGCCGGTCGCCTTACCCGAGGCGCATGCCGTGACGTAGAGCCCGACCACCTGCGGATCGGGCGGAAACATCTCGACACCCTGGCGACGGCACCAGCTCGCAAACTGCTTCCAGTCCGAAGCGTAGGCGCGGCGGGTATTGGCCGAGCTCGCCGCCTCGACGTAGTCGCGGGCGCGATCGGCCAGCGCGCAGAGATGCGCCGGCAGGCGGGCATTGGCGACGACCGGAAGAGCGGAGGGGGCGTCGGCCGAGGGCTGCTCCGGCGCGCGGCCCATCTCCATGACGACGTCGATGATGTCGGGCAGGTCGTCGGTGCTCGAGCCGTTGGGCTCGGCCGAGGGCGCCGCCGCGGTTTGGTCGACAGCATCCTGATCGACAGGGGTCGCCGTTTCCTGTGGTTGAGCGGAGCTGCGCCGAGCACGATTTTCGGGGTTTTGATCGACGAGAGAGGCTGTTGCTCGCGCTTCGTCAACGGACGGCAAGTCATTGATCTGGCGCGAATCATCTTCGGAGTTCATTGGCGGATTCTAGCCGAATCACCGGATTTTTCGTGACAATCGAACGGACGAACCTTACAGCGAGGCCGCCGTGGTTCATGGGCCGGACAAGGACAGGATGCCGCCTGGCCGGCCTGCTGGATCATGCCTTACCCGCTGCGCGCTCGTCTTCGTATTCCAGCTCGCGCGCTGCTTTCGGAATCAAGGTCAGCCATACCGGACCGACGCGTTCTATGGCCTCCGCGAGCGTGTAGTTCATTTCGGCCAGCCAGTCGGGCCGGTTTAGCACCAGTGCAGCGGCTAGCTTCTCGCTTGTAGACAAGACTCCAAACCCGCCGTGTTTGGCGTCCCGTGATTTGGTGATGATGTGCTGCAATTCCTGGTCGCTCACAGACCCGTCCTCCTCTGGCCGCTCTTGAGTATAGTCTGTTTTGGACAACGGCCGCACCCTGCAAATCAAGGCCTACCCGCATCAAAATCCACGTGGGTTCGATCGGAACGGGCTTTCTTGCCCCTTAGAGTGTCATTTCGCTCTCTCCCGGAACCGACCTCGACGACGCGCAGCCGCACAAGGGATGCGCGAGATTTCGTCCGGAAGCCCGATTGTCGTGAATTTCGGCGTTCTGCTCGACGGGAGAGGCCATCCGCTGGCCGCTGTCCGGGAAGTGGCCGCAGACCCGGTCCGCTCAATGAACGCGAATTCTCGTCGATCTGGCGTCAAAACGCGGCCGTCCGGCGGTGAAACGCGAGCGACAGAGGCCATTTCCTATATAAAGACGAGAACGACGGATAATAAATTTTATCATTCGTTTGTTGTTGCCGACAAGCTGTGCGTTTGGGCGCGAAAATAATGGCGAAAAGCGCACGGGCGATTTACCCTCGAAGTCATGATTCGCCTCGATCCCGCGACCGCCAGCCCCATCGCGCCGCCGTCCGTTCCGGCCTGGGCGCTAGCAACCGCCGGCGCGTCGAGCGACAGTGACGCCGCCTTCCAGGCGGGCGCTGCCCTGGCTGCGCTCGACGCGCTTGCCCGCGCGCAAGCCAGCTGGACCGGCGCCTGGCGCCAGCGGCTGGCGCTGAAATGCGCCGCCGCCAGCATGCGGCTCGCC
>NZ_RZSF01000611.1:0-1650 GCF_004023325.1 Mesorhizobium sp. M1A.F.Ca.ET.072.01.1.1
TCCTCAACCGGACGACACCCGCCGAGTGCTCAAACTACTTCGCCAATGCAGGATACGACCGGAGATGACTTCATCCCGCTCTAGAGCAGTTCCAGGAAAAGTGTGAGCGGTTTTCCGTCCGGAATTGCGTCAAAAACAAAAAGCCAGAGCATTTCGCCGTTTCCGTGAAACGGTGAATGCTTTAGGCAGCGTTCCGCTTCAGCGCCCGCTGGTTCGACGCATAGATCGTGTCGCGCTCCGGCAGGGCGCCGGTCTTCAGGCAATCGATCCATTCGGCGGTCTTGAGCACCGCGGCGAAGCGCGACTGCAGCACCACGCTCACCACGCGATGGATGTCTTCGGCAGACGCGTAGCCGGCGCTGTTGGCGTAGGGAACCGAGCCGCTGGCATCCGAGAGGAACTCGACGGCAAAGCCCATATGCACCGCATGGATGATGGTCGACAGGTCGCAATTATGCGTCATGTAGCCGACGACCGCGATCGTATCGATGTGGTTGGCGCGTAGCCAGTTCTCGAGGTCGGTGCCTGTGAAGGCGGAGGGCAGCGTCTTCTCGACATAGTGGTCGCGGGCGCGCCCGGCGATCTCGGGATGCAGTTCGCCGCCATGGCTGCCCTTGGCGAAGATCGGCGAAGTCTCCGGCGCCATCTGCTTCACGACAACGACCTTGATGCCGGCAGCAGTGGCGGCGTCCATGGCGCGCGCCACGTTGGCGACGCTGTCGGCGAAGGGCGGATGCTGGATGGCGAGATTGCCGCCATTGTAGTCGTTCTGGACATCGACGACGACGAGTGCGCGGCGTGGCTGGGTGGCTGGTGCTGACATGGCGGTTCCTTTCGAGCGGGTTGATAGGTGGCGAAGCTAGGCCGAACATCTATTCCCAGAATAGTGGCCCAATTGACGTTATTCGAAAAAATTGGGACACTCCTTGCCGTAACCTGGTGATGTCTGCCATGCGCAATCCGATTGTCGCCGTCGTCGCCTTCGACGGCATCAGCCCGTTCCACCTTTCCGTGCCTTGCCTGGTCTTCGGCGCGGACCGCACCAAGCTCGGCCTGCCGCGCTTCGATTTCCGCGTCTGCGCGGCGGAGCAAGGACTTATCCATACCGATGCCGGTTTGAGCATTTCGGTCCCGCACGATCTTTCGGCGCTCGACCAGGCCGACATCGTCATCATCCCAAGCTGGAAAGATCTCGATGCTCCTCTGGCCGCGCCGCTCAAGCATGCGCTCGAACGGGCACATAAGCGCGGCGCGCTGATCGTCGGCCTCTGCCTCGGCACCTTCGCCATCGCCGCCGCCGGACTGCTGGCGGGACGCAAGGCCACCACGCATTGGGCCTATACCGACCAGTTGCAGACGCTGCACCCCGACATCGCCGTCGACGCCGATGTGCTCTATGTCGATGAAGGCGACATCGTCACCTCGGCCGGCGTCGCCGCCGGGCTGGACTGCTGCCTGCACATTGTGCGCGCCCGCTACGGCGCCGAGGCCGCGCTTCGGCTCGCCCGCCACGTCGTGCTGTCGCCGCACCGGCAGGGCGGACAGGCTCAGTTCATCGAGCGCCCGCTTGCACCGACGCCGAACGCCGACCGGTTCACAAAGGCGCTTGACGGGGTGCGGGCAACGCTTGGCGAAGCTCACACCCTGGAC
>NZ_RZSF01000612.1:0-1643 GCF_004023325.1 Mesorhizobium sp. M1A.F.Ca.ET.072.01.1.1
GAATGTACATGGTGGCGTCGCCGCCGTCGTCGAGGATCATGTTGGACGTGCCGCCGTCGGCCCACTGGAAGATCCGGTCGGTGTAATCCCAGTAGTCCTGCAGCGACTCGCCCTTGATCGCGAAGACCGGAATGCCGGCCTCGGCGATCGCCGCGGCGGCGTGATCCTGGGTGGAGAAGATGTTGCAGGAGGCCCAGCGTATATCGGCGCCCAGCGCTTTCAGCGTCTCGATCAGCACCGCGGTCTGGATCGTCATATGCAGCGAGCCGGTGATGCGCGCGCCCTTGAGCGGCTTCTTGTCGCCGAATTCCTCGCGGCAGGCCATCAGGCCCGGCATCTCGGTTTCGGCGATCTCGATCTCCTTGCGGCCCCAGCCGGCAAGCGAAATGTCGGCGACCACATAGTCCTTGCTACCCGTCATGGCAGTGCTCCGGTGTGATTGTCTTCAAAAGCGCGCCGGCGCCGGGACGGCGCATGGAGGGCGCGGATTGCCGGCCTGACTAGCAGATCGGCTGCCAAACGACAATGGGATATAAAGAAATCTTTATTCGTGCATGTCTTTCGAGACAATGCGAGCAGCGATCGGCAACCGTCAGATTTCCTCGCCGAAGCGCGAGGCGACCAATTGCTCCAGCGCGTCCATGGCCGGACCGGCTTGCGGACCGCTGGCGGTGACGCGGATCGAGTAGCCGGGGCTTGCCGCCAGCATCATCAGACCCATGATCGAGGTGCCGCCGACCTTCACGCCGTCCTTCTCGACATGAATGGTTGCGTCGAAGCCGCTGGCGACCTGGACGAACTTGGCCGAGGCGCGGGCATGCAAGCCGCGCTGGTTGACGATCGGGAACTCTCGCACAACCTCGTCTTTTTCCGGCGCATGGGCGTTCATTTGCTGCTCAGAAGCTGGCTGGCGACGTTGATGTATTTGCGCCCCGCGGCCTGCGCCTCGTCGAGCGCGGCGGCCATGTTGTCGCCCTTGCGGACCGAGGAGAGCTTGATCAGCATCGGCAGGTTCATGCCGGCGATGACCTCGGTGCGGCCCGATTCCATCACCGAGATGGCGAGGTTGGAAGGCGTGCCGCCGAACATGTCGGTGAGCACGATGACGCCGGCCCCGGTGTCGACGCGTGCCACCGCGTCGACGATGTCGGCCCGGCGCTTCTCCATGTCGTCGTCGGCGCCGATCGCCACCGTTTCGAAATTGTCCTGTGGCCCCACCACGTGTTCGACGGCATGCCGGAACTCGGTGGCGAGTTGACCGTGCGTCACGAGCACGAGTCCGATCATTCTTTGGTGGCTCCCGTCATCGCCGCTTCACTGGCGTATTTTATGTTCGCCAACCATTCCAGGCGGCGGGAGCGCTATCTTGTCGACGCACGGCCGGTTGACAAGCCCAAAATTGCGACGGCCCGGTCCATTTTGACGCATTGCAGCAAAAAAATCCGGACCGGATCATGAAAAAGGCGCTATCGACAGCCGCGCCATCACGGCCGGCACGCCTGTGACAACATTGCGCTCGGCAAGATCGATGCGCGGCACCGGGCAGCCCGCGACCGGCTCGCTGATTTCTTCCTGGAAGCGGGCCATTTCCTCTTTCGGCACCAGCCGGACGTGCAGGTCGATCACGCCGCCCGGCTCGAACG
>NZ_RZSF01000613.1:0-1638 GCF_004023325.1 Mesorhizobium sp. M1A.F.Ca.ET.072.01.1.1
CTTGAAGCGCCAGGCGCGCCAGGCCTCGCGCTTCAAGAACCTGTCGGCCGACATCCGCAAGGCCGAGGCGACGCTTCTGCATCTGCGCTGGACGCTGGCCAAAACCCAGGAAGGCGAAGCGCGTTCGGCGCTTGCCGTTGCCACCACGCTGGTCGGTGACCGCGCCGCAGCCCAGATGGCCGCTGCGAGGGAGCAGGGCATCGCCGCCCACCGCCTGCCCGACCTGCGCGACGCGGAAGCGGCCGCGGCGGCGGCCTTTCAGCGCCTGTCGATCGCCAAGACGCAGATCGAAGAAGAGGCCGGCCGCATCCGCTCGCGCCAGGCGGAGCTGGAGCGGCGCCTGCAACAGCTCGATGCAGACATCGCCCGCGAGGAGCGGATGGTGCGCGACAATGCCGACATTCTCGAGCGTCTCCGCGCCGAGGAAGCCGAGCTCAATTCGGACAATGCAGGTGCTGCCGAGCGCGAAGCCACCACCCGCGCCGCCTTCGAGCAGGCAGGCGCGACGCTCTCGCAGAGCGAAGCAAGACTTGCCGCGCTGACTGCCGAACGCGCCGAGGCGGCCGCGTCGCGCCACCAGATCGAGCGCACTTTGCGTGAGACCGCCGAGCGCCGCGACCGCTTCGCTCGCCAGCTTGCCGAGGTCGATCGCGAGCTCTCCGATATTGTGGCGCGCATTTCCGGCCTGCCCGATCCCGCCGAGAAGCGGCTGCTGGTCGAGGACGCGCTTGCCCGGCTGGAAGAGAGCGAGCTAGGCGCCATCGCCGCCGAGCAGGCGGTCGCCGAAGCGCGCGCCGCCGAAAGTGCTGCCCGCCCGCCTCTGCAGGATGCCAAGGCCGAATTGCAGCGCATCGAGACGGAAGCGCGCACGCTGGCCAAGATACTCAACGCCGCGAGCGGCGATCTCTTCCCTTCGGTGCTGGAGCAGATCAGCGTCGAGCGCGGCTACGAGACGGCACTTGGCGCCGCGCTCGGCGAGGACCTAGACGTGCCGCTCGACCGCAGCGCCCCGGTGCATTGGGGCGAGAGCGCGGTTCAACCGGGTGACGCGGCACTGCCTGAAGGCGTGAGGAGCCTGGCGAGTGTGGTGCGCGCGCCGGCACAGCTTGCCCGCCGCCTGGCGCAGATCGGCATCGTCGACGCCGCCGATGGCCGTCGCCTTCAAGCGCAGCTCGCGCCCGGCCAGCGGCTGGTCAGCCGCGACGGCGCGCTCTGGCGCTGGGACGGCTTGACGGCCAGCGCCGATGCGCCGACCGCTGCGGCGCAGAGGCTGGCGCAGAAGAACCGCCTGGCGGAGCTCGATGCCGAGGCCGTGCAGGCGACCCGCGTCGTGCGCGAGGCCGAGGAGGCGCTGGCGCGCGCCGAGCAGGCGATGCGCCAGGCGAGCGAGGCCGAGCGCAACGCGCGTCAGGCCGGCCGCGATGCCCAGCACGCACTCGACGCCGCCCGTAACGCGCTGGCCGAGGCCGATAAGGCCGGCGGCGAGCTGGCGAGCCGCCGTGCTGCCTTGGATGACGCCCGCGCGCGCATCGTCGACAGCCATGAAGAGACGCAAGCCGCTTTCCTCGAAGCCGAGGAGATGCTCAGGGACGCGCCCGATCTCGGCGACCTGCAGCTCCAGCTCGAGCAGGCCTCCGC
>NZ_RZSF01000614.1:0-1585 GCF_004023325.1 Mesorhizobium sp. M1A.F.Ca.ET.072.01.1.1
GTGCCGGGGGATGCGCCGTCACAGACCATCATCCCAAAGTCGGCGCGCCGCGCCATCTCCCGGTCTTTGGCGGCGTGGACCCAGTATCCTCTGGCATCCTCAGGAGAAGGAACATGGTAGGCGACCCAGTCGCCCAGATTATTGCGGGGTTCCTTGCCGGCATGGAAGACGCCGACATGCTCGTACTTGTAGCCCGCGAGCAGGCCCTGCGCCTCGGCATCGGCTCCCGACGCGTCTCCAATCAGCACGCCGTGCTCGGCAGCAACGATTGCGCCGATGCGAGCGAGGGCAGGTACCGGCAGCTCGAATATCTCGCGTGATCCACCTATGAATATCATCGACATCGTGACTTTCCTTCTCTCCAGCGTCCCCCGCCCGCTCCCGGCCGCCCTCTCCCTCTGGCCTCGCGCGATGGATCGTCACCCGAAGGCCGAGACGGCGAAGCCGGCGCGGGAAGCGGCGGGACGCCGCGACTAGAGCCCGGCCGGCCGCAGGCCGGCGCGCCCGAAGCGGAGGTGCCGTGCTTCGCGCGAGGCTTTAGTCCGCCTCGCGCGGGCCGAACCCGCCCGCGCCCGGTCGGGTTCGATGGTGCGGTTGCGAGGAAAGCGGCGCTTCACGCGCCGCCCTCCGCGAACCGCCAGACGGGGATGCCGAGCCGACGGGCTTTGTCGGCAAGGTTGTCGGTGATGCCGGAGCCGGGAAAGACAATCAGGCCGTAAGGCACCACCGAGAGAAGCTGGTCGTTGCGGCGGAACGGAGCGGCCTTGGCGTGACGGTTCCAGTCCGGCTTGAAGGCAATCTGGGTGACCTTCCGGTTCTCGGCCCAGCAGGCGGCGATGCGTTCGGCGCCGCGGGGGCTGCCGCCGTGGAGCAGGACCATGTCGGGATGCTTCTCGCGGGCCTTGTCGAGCGCGTCCCAGATCCGGTCGTGATCGTTGCAGTCGAGGCCTCCGGCGAAGGCGATCTTGGTGCCGGCCGGGACGAGCACCTCGGTTTCGGCGTGGCGGCGGGCGGCGAGAAAATCGCGGCTGTCGATCACCGCCGCGGTCATGGCCTGATGGGAGACCTTGGAGCCGGTGCGTGGCCGCCATGCCGATCCGGTCTGCGCCTCGTAGAGGTCGGCCGCCTCGTCGCGCATGATCTCAAGAACGTTGCGGCGCTCGATGTAGGTGATGGCCTCGGCGGTGAGCCGTTCCAGCTCGACCGACTTCACCTCGGAGCCGTCCTGCTCGTTCTGGCTCGAGCGCTGCGCCTCCTCATTGCGATCGAGGCTGCGGGCGACGCGCTCTGCGGCACGGTGGAAGACGTTTGCGAAGGACCAGAGCAGGTCATCGAGATCGGGTTCGAGCCTGGTGTCGCCAAGCATACCGGCGAAGGTCTCGACGATACCGGCAAGCCCGGCCCGGATCACCTCGTCGTCGGGAAGTGGCCGAGGATCCGGTTCGTCCTGATGCGGGCGATGGCCGTACATCTGCAGTTCGAGGATGACGCGGTCGGTCGGCGAGGAGGCGTGGTAGGGCTCGTAGGCATCGTCGAAAGGAAGCTCGTAGGTCATGGCGTGTCTCCGTCGGTTGCGGCCGCGCCT
>NZ_RZSF01000615.1:0-1580 GCF_004023325.1 Mesorhizobium sp. M1A.F.Ca.ET.072.01.1.1
GCATTCCACGACCCGCAACGCGTTTCGATCCCTATCACGCGGCTATGTCGCCTATCCCTGCGGATGGTGGGCTTGCCACGGGCGACAAATTGCGGCGGCAGATGAACCAGGCGCTGCAGTACCGTGCGGCGAAAGTCCTCCTCGTCTGGCGCGATGCGACCCTTGCCGACCAGAACGTGCAGGACGATCTCGACATTGCGTTGGACGTGGCGAAGGAAATCGACGATCCGCGCTTCATCATTCCGCTTCGTGTCGAGCAGGGGAAGAAGGTCAAAGGTCTGGGCGACACGATGCCGGTCGATTTCGTCCGTGGTTGGGGAGAAGGCGCCGCCAGCCTCCTTGGGGCACTGCAGAGGCAGAAGGTCCCGCGATCCTGCGGTCCCGCCGTGATCGATCCTAACTGGGAAATCTTCCGCCGACGTGGCGCGGTCCCGCTCGTCGACGAAGCTGAACGCCTGACATCGAACTGGCTGCGCGCCGCGGAAGCGCCCGACGTCATTCGCTACTACGAGAGCACTGGAGCGATCGACAGCCGGTTGCTTGATCGGGCGATCGAGCAGTTCAAGTATCCATGCGCCCTACAGGGCGCTGGCTTCTTCACCTTTGCGGACCAGACCGAGGTCAACATCGCGTTCGCATCGGCTGGCCGTTTTCAGATGAAGCACAAAATCCCGTTGCTGGATTTCGTCGACAGCGGTTTCCCGAAACTTGGCATCGAGCGACAGGTCGCATCGAACCTGGTTATTGCGATGATCAAGCAGGCGTGGCTCTCGTTCTGCAGGGAGAGAGGCTTCGTCGAATATCACTATTCCAACGCTGTCGGCTTCCACGCATCGGCCACGCAGGTGCGGACCGGCCAACGCATTCCGTGGGGCAGGCAGGGGGACCGGCGGTCATCGATGCTGCGCAACGTGGCCAAGGGACATATTTGGCAGTTCGGCGTCACCGCGATGCCCTATTTCTGGCCGTTCTGGCATCTGAAGCTAAAGGCGCGGGTATTGTTTTCCCTAGACAACAACACACCGGCCGGGCTCGATATCGATGATTCCAAGAAGCTGCATCGCCTGCGACGCATCACCTGCAAGGGATGGCGCAACAAGCAATGGCACAGCCGCATGCTTGCTTTCCTTGAGCTCCTGTCCGGCGACAGCGCGAACATCCGACTGGCGCTCGCGCAGGACGCCGAGCTGATGATCGAGGCGGCGCCGATGCTGTTTGCGTCTCCGGTGAGCACAGTACTTCCCGATGTTCTCGATTCCGAGGAAGAAGAAGCCGACGTCAGCACGCTGGGTCGCCCGGATAACGATGACGAGGCCGACGAATGAAGTTTCCCGAGAAATCGCTCCAGGTTGAACATTTCAACGAGCCGCTACTGGAATTCGCCTACGCGCAGCGCAGTCCTCACCCGAAGGATGGTCTGTTCCTCTATGGACCCCACGCTAAGGCGAAAAGCACGCGCGAGATCCGTGTCGGGGTGGTCGGCACCAGCAACGGCATTGCGCATTTTCGTAGCTGGGCGCGCAAGCTGAAGTCCGTCGTTCCGGTTCCACCGCCTGGAAAGGGTGAGAAGGCCGATCGCT
>NZ_RZSF01000616.1:0-1566 GCF_004023325.1 Mesorhizobium sp. M1A.F.Ca.ET.072.01.1.1
CCATCCAGGCATAGGAGCCAGCAGGATCGAGATAGCCGATCGGATGGCCCTGATCCTGCAGGGCGGCGACGCGGCCCGACCAGGCGTCGGTCACCACGATCTCGCCCTTGGACAACAGGTCCATCAGTTCCGCGCCGGAGCTCCAGAATTTTTTGGCGAGGTCGCGCGTCTCGCGCACCTTGGCCCAGATCGTGTCCATGTCCTTGATGTTGTTGGGATCCTGTCCGGTGGCCAAAGCCGCGTACCAGACGCGCGTGGTCATGTCGGCATAGCCGCCGACCTTGCCGGCGTATTTCTTGTCGAGCAGCAGGCCGGCACCCTTTTCCTTCGCCTCCTCGGGCGAGATCACCTTGGTGTTGTAGGCGATGCCGGTGGTGCCGTAGTCGTAGGGCACCGCCGAGAGCTTTGGCGTCAGCTTGCGGAACGGCTCGATCATCGGCTGCAGCACATTCGCCATGTTGGGAATGTTGGCCTCGTTGATCTCCGAGTTCATGCCGGCATTGACGTATTTGATGTAGTAGTTGACGCCGGACGAATGCACGATCTGGAAGTCGCCGGGCTTCGCCGTCTTGATCTTGGTGATGATCTCGTTCTCGTCGCCGAACGTGCCCTGGACCACCTTGATCTTGGTCTTGGCCGTGTAGGGCTGGAAGGCGTATTTGTCGATCGCCTCCTGCACGGTTCCGCCCCAGCCGTCGAAGCGCACCTGCTCGACCGCGGCGAGCGCGCGGCTCATCCACGGCATGGAGAGGCCGGCCGAGGCCGCGGCGGCGGCGGTCAGGCTCAGAAAGGTGCGGCGGCTCAAATCGCCGTTCACGTAGCGGTCATGCAGCCGTTCCAGCCGCTTGGTGGTGGATAGTTTCATTTTGCTTCCTCCTTTGGTTCGCCTCGTCTTCTCAATTTTGTCAGGCTTTGCATGAGAACGCCGCCGATCAGCGGGATGCCGACGGTCACCAGGATCATGACCGTGCCCAGCGCATTGATCTCCGGGCTTATCGAAATCTTCAGCATCGAAAGGATTTGGGTAGGCATGGTCTCGACGCCGGCCGGCCGCCAGAACAGGCTGGCCGAGGTGTTGTCGAACGAGATGGTGAAGGCGAGCAGCGCGCCCGCCACCACCGCCGGGATGAGCAGCGGCAGCGTGATCTCGCGGAAGGACGAGAAGCGCGAGGCGCCGAGCGAAAGCGCGGCCTCCTCATAGACGCGCCGGATGCCCACCATGCGTGCCTGGGTGATCAGCACCACATAGGGCACGGCGAGCAGAATATGGCCGAGCACCAGGAGGAGCATCGTCCGCGGCTGGTCGACCGCCTTGATCAGCACCAGGAGGCCGACGCCCAGAATGGTTTCGGGCACCAGCGCCGGCAAGATCACCAGCGTGCTCAGCGTCTGCTTGCCGGGGAACTCGAAACGCACCAGCGCGAACGAGGTGACGACGCCGATCGCCGTGGTGGCGGCCGCGGTGACCAGGGCGATCCACAGCGACGTTCGGAACGCGGCCAGCACCGCCTCATTGGCCATCAGCTTGCCGTACCATTGCAGCGAAAAGCCGGTCATCGGGAAGCC
>NZ_RZSF01000617.1:0-1564 GCF_004023325.1 Mesorhizobium sp. M1A.F.Ca.ET.072.01.1.1
TCTCCATTTCGAGCCGTGCAAATTGTTTCTCGAAGCGGGGATTCCCGTCATCTGCGAAAAGCCACTGGTCCACTCCTCAGAAGAGGCGCGCGAGCTCCAGCGGATCGCTGCCGCAAACGAGACGTTCTTCGCCGTAACATACACCTATACAGGCTATCCAATGGTCCGAGACGCCCGCGCTCGCATCCGCGCGGGCGAAATCGGCCAGGTACGCTTCATGCATGTAGAGTACCTGCTGGAATGGTTGGTCAACGATCCCTCGAAGTTGGGCAAGGGCGGGGTATGGCGCGGCGACCCGGCAAAAGCGGGACCGACGGGCGCGCTGGGGGATATCGGAACCCACGCCTTCAACATCCTCGAATTTGTTTCCGGACTCCGGTGCACCGCACTCAACGCCAATTTGATGCGAACCGTTGACTCCTTCGGGCTAGACGACACTGACGTGATCCAGTTGGAATTCGAGGGCGGCGCCAACGGCCTTTTGTGGTCCTCTCTTGCCGCTCCGGGCCACCGCAACGGCCTGCGTTTCAAGATCGTCGGCTCGAAGGCCACCCTCGAGTGGCGTCAGGAGGCACCGGAGACACTCACGGCGTCCCGCCTCGGCGAAGGCGACCTTACCTATCGTCGCGGCCACGGCGACATGTCCTCGGATGCGCAACTTGCGACCAGTCTGCCGGCGGGCTCTCCTGAAGGTTACCTCGAGGCACTCGCCGTTCTATACAGCGATTATGCGACTGCGCTTGAAGCCGGCCGAAACTGGCGAGGTGCGCTCCCGGTGCCAATTGCAGACGTTTACGAAGGGCTGCGGGGCGTTCTGCTTTCCGAGATCAGCGTCAGTTCTTCAGCTTCCAAATCGTGGATTGCCTTCCCCGGCTCCGAGCAGACGAGCCAATGATCTTCTAAATCCTTGCCAAGGTGACACATGTCAAAGCCACCGGCCTCATCATTCTTGCACCGTCTCGCTGATTTGGCGGATGCCGAGACGCTGCCCCGCTATATGGTCGAGCTTGCCGTCGATACCAAGCCGAAGCCCGGATATAGATTCGATCCGGTGACCGAGGCGGATCGAGAAGCAGAAATCGCGTTACGTGCAGCTATAATGGCGGAGTTTCCCGAACACGCGGTACTTGGCGAGGAATTCGGCGAGACGGGCAGCGGTAGCGACTGGCGTTGGGTGCTTGACCCCGTGGACGGAACTCGACCTTTTATCTGCGGCATTCCCGTCTGGGGAACGCTCATCGGTCTGACGGTTCGCGGGCGCGCCGAGATGGGGATGCTCAGCCAGCCCTATATCGGCGAACGGTTCTGGGCGGACGCGACAGGCTCATGGCGCCAGCGCGCCGGTGAGCCCCAGCCACTCAGGACGCGTGGCATCGACACCCTCTCCGACGCCATTCTCCACACCAACTCCCCCGAACATTTTCACGGCGATCTCAAAGCTGGCTTCGAGCGGCTGAACAGCGCGGTCAAGATGACCCGGTACGGTGGGGAATGTTATGCCTTCGCCATGCTAGCGGCGGGCCGGATCGATCTGGCGGTTGAACCTTCCCTGCAGCCCTACGAC
>NZ_RZSF01000618.1:0-1545 GCF_004023325.1 Mesorhizobium sp. M1A.F.Ca.ET.072.01.1.1
AGGCCTTCTCCTCGCCTATGGTCGAGACAGTATCGCCCTTGTAGTCATGCGCCGGGTAGACCAGCGTGGGGTCCGGCAGCCTGAGCAGGCGGCCGAAGATCGACTCATACTGGTGCCGCGCATCGCCGTTCGGGAAGTCGGTGCGGCCGGTGCCGCGGATCAGCAGTGTGTCGCCGGTGAACACCCGGTCGGGCAGGACGAAACTGTAGGAATCGTCGGTGTGGCCGGGCGTGTAGACGACGTCGAGCGCCAGCCCCTCGATGGTCAGCCTGTCGCCGTCGGCAAGCCGCATCGATACCACGTCGGCCTTGGTCTGCTCGCCCATGACCGTGATGCATCGCGTTTTGTCGCGCAGCAAGCCAAGGCCGGTGATGTGGTCGGCATGGAGATGCGTGTCCACCGCCTTGACCAGCCTCAGGTCGAGCTCACGCACCAGCTGGAGATAGCGGTCGACCTTGTCCAGAACCGGATCGATGATCAGTGCCTCGCCGCCTTGGCGACTGGCAAGCAGGTAGGAATAGGTGCTCAAAACGGAATCGAACAGCTGACGGAAGATCATGAATTGCTCCATATCATCTGGTCGCGATCTTTTTTTTGCGGCTTGCATGCGGCTCTACCGCTACCCCGAGGCGCCGCACCCTCGGCGCTCGCCGATAAGGATGGCCTCGAGGTTCGTCATAGCCCCCTTGCGGCGGGTCACGACCTACCTCGTGGACGGGGAGGGCAAACTGCGCATCGGCTCACGCGTGCGTCAAAGACAAGTCACGCCCGGGAAACCAGCGCAGGAATCGCCAAAGCCTCATTGGCCTCATTATGGATCGAGAAACTGTAACGGCCAGATGCGTCAAGATCGACCGAGTAGCTCAGGCGCTCGCTTATGTGGTTGTCCTGGTCGAACGTGACGATCCGCGGTTTCAGCGCTGTGATATGCGCTTCGTTCAGGTAGATGGAGTTGCACACGATGATCGGGTCGCCAGGCTGGCAGGTGCGGGCGGCAGCACCATTGAGGATGCAGCATCGTGATCCGCGCTCGCCCAGGATGACATAGGTCGAAATCCGCGCGCCGGAATTCTTGTTCCATATTTCCACGAATTCCATGGGCAGGATCCCGGCTGCCTCGCAGTGGTCAGGATCGAGCGTTATCGACCCATGGTAGTTGAGATTTGCCTCGGTGACGTGGATGCCGTGAAGCTTGCCGGCGACTATTTTTCGCATTGGCCTGTTGTCCTTTTTTCGTCTCGCATGAACAGTCTTGATGTCTTGTCGTCGGCCGACGCGCGGCTAAATTCCAACCACAAGCGCCCCGCCGCTAAGACCGGCACCCGCTGCCGCCAGAAGGATTTTCTCGCCCGGCCGAAGTGGCTGCGTCCGATTGGCGAGCGACAACGAGAGCGGGATCGTTGCGGCCGAAGAGTTACCGTATTCGGCGATCCTCTTGACGATTGCCTGGTCCGCAATGCCGAGGTTTCGGCCGACAGCATCGAAAATGCGGGCGTTGGCTTGATGCGGGACGAACCGGTCGATGTCTTGCGGTCGCATTTGAGC
>NZ_RZSF01000619.1:0-1543 GCF_004023325.1 Mesorhizobium sp. M1A.F.Ca.ET.072.01.1.1
CGCTCGATCAGCGCAACGCTCATGCCGGCGGCGTCGAGCCGGCCGGCGAGCGAAGGGCCGGCCTGGCCGGCGCCGATGACGATGGCGTCGAAGTTTTTCGCGCTCATGCGACCGCCGCCACGATCAGCAGGCCGCCGATGATCGCCACCGCGTCCTCGATGAAGGCGGCGGGCGGATCCTTGCCGAAGGCGGCAGCCATCCTGGCGCGTGCTTCCGCGCCGCCCAGCGTGCCGATCACCGCGCCGATCGCGCCGGCGATGAGGCCGCCGATGGTGGCGCCGACCGTGGCGCCGATCACCGCGCCGCAGAAGGCGCCCGTGACGATGCGCGCGCCGAACTGCTGCGGCACCTTGCGGCTCGGCGTCGACGGCAACTGGTCGGTGACGAGTTCGACAATCGCCAGGACGGTGAAGATGCCGACCGCGATCCAGTGGCCCATGAAGCTTGCCCAGGTGCCGGCAACCGGGAGCCAGCCGAGATACGAACCCCAGGCAACGACGGCCGGCGCGGTCATGGCGCGAAGGCCGGCGACGACGCCAATCAGCAATGCCAGAATGTAGAGCATCATCACCCCCTCAAATTCGGAGCCCCGCACGGTTCCGCGGATGGCAAGCTAGCATAGGCCTGGCGTTTGGCCATGGGCTTTTCCGGTCGGGCGGATTGTGCTTTGGCAGCGGGACGGGAATGGAGGAGCAGCCATGACGACAAGCGAGCGCATGAAGATGGCGGCGGGTGAATGGTACAGCTGCATCGACCCGGAGCTGGAGGCGATGCGGGTGGCCGCCCGCGACGCAGTGTTCGAGCACAACAGCATGCCGCCCCGGCAGCGCGGCGACATCGGCGCGGCCCTGCAAGCGCTGCTCGGCGGCCTAGGCGAGGGCGCGCGCATCGAGGCGCCGTTCCACTGCGCTTACGGCTTCAACCTGTTCCTCGGCGAGGGCGCCTTCCTGAACGCCGGTTGCACCATTCTCGATACCGCTCCGGTGAAGATCGGCAGGAGGACGCTGCTTGGCCCCAATGTGCAGATCTATTGCGCCGAGCATCACCGCGAGGCCGCCGGGCGGCTGGCCGGATTGGAGATCGCCAAATCGGTGACGATCGGCGACAACGCGTGGATCGGCGGCAGCGCGGTGATCCTCGCCGGCGTCAGCATCGGCGAAGGCGCCATCGTCGGCGCCGGCGCGGTGGTGATGCGCGACGTGCCTGCCAATGCGACCGTGGTCGGCAACCCGGCGCGGGTGGTTACACGCTGCTGATGGCGACCTGTGCGCCGCCCTTCGAGAATTCGCGCCGGTACTGCATCGGGGAGGTTCTGAGCCGCGCCGCGAAATGCTGGCGCAGCGACGTGGCGCTGCCGAAGCCGGCCTCGAAGGCCACCATGTCCATCGACTTGTCGGTCTGTTCCAGCAGCCTCTGCGCCAGCGCCACGCGCTGTTCGGCCAGCCAGTTACCGAAGCTGGTGCCGGTCGTCTTCTGGAAGCGACGCGTGAAGGTGCGGCGGGTGAGGCCAGCTGATTCGGCGACGCTGTCCAGGGTGTGAGCT
>NZ_RZSF01000061.1:0-26929 GCF_004023325.1 Mesorhizobium sp. M1A.F.Ca.ET.072.01.1.1
GCGGCGGCGCCGCGATGGCCGCTTGGCTGACGCTTTGCCGGGCGGCTTGCTCAACGGAAACAGTCCCGCGCGTCAGGCGGTTCCGGGCCTGGTAGATCAACTTGCGCAGCCTATGCCGCAACCGGGTGGGCCTCTCCGGCGTCCACCATGTGCCCGCCCAGTGGTGGATCGACAACGTCATGCCGCCGCTGCCCGCCCGCTTTCCCGACGAATCGAGAGGCGAGTACAATTCGGCCGGATGGATCGCAAACGCCGTCTGGTCAGGATAGCCGAGTTGCGCGGAGGTAAGCACGCACGGCCCGGTGGCGTCGATCGCCTGTTTTGCGCGGACGAGCCCGGGCAGGAACGACAGCAAATGAAGCCAGAACGGGTGTCCCGGCGGGCTGGCCATAGTCCCGTTGAACAGAAGGTAAGGCAATCCGCGAAAGTCCGCCTGCACGCGTGCGTGGGCGTCCGGCTCCGTGCAGAACACGATCCGATCCTCGCACAGGAGCGGATCGAACGGCGCCACGCATTCGCAATCGATATCGGCATAGACGCCGCCGAAATGGTGGAGAAGCAGATAGCGACCCGCGTCGGCGCGCAGGATACCATACTCGTAGCTGCAAAAGGTCGGCAGGAAGCTGGGATAGTGTGCGGCCACGAACTCGAGCAAAGTCCGATCGTTCCAGAACATCATCGTCCAGTCCGGATGATGCCGCTTCCAGCTGTCGACATAGCCTTGGAAACGGGGTGGGACGATGTCGGTCTTCCACGTCTGGTGCAGGATTCTCGGGATCATCCGCGGCTCACGGCTTGAACTTGGTCACAGTCGGCGTCGACGCGGGTGCCATCCAGGCCCAGGCCCTGACCGACGGCCTCGCGGATCGCTTGCGGCCCGAACCGCGACCATGCGGCGTCATGGGCCCGGGCGCGAAGGCTGGCCATGCGCGCATCGTCGGAACAAAGTCTGACCGCCATGTCGGCCAATCCCTCGTCGGTGTCCGACAGAAGCACCTCGTCGCCCTCAATCAGGTCGAGACCCTCGGCTGCCAGCGGCGTTGCAATGACCGGGACCCCCCAGGCCATTGCTTCGAGGATCTTGATCCGCGTGCCGCCGCCCATGGCAAGCGGGACGATGCCGAGATGGGCAACGGACAACAGAGGTCTGATATCGTCCGGATCTTCGACCAGACTGACCCCATCCAGTCTGGCCAGGGCGCGAACGCGCGACTCGGGCGAACGGCCGGCAAGAACGAGCGTCGCGGTCGGCAGCGTCTGGCGAATGCGGGGCAAGATGGTGTGCCCCAGCCGCTCGGCGGCGTCGACGTTCGGCTGATAGCCCAGATGCCCAACATAGAGGATAAGGGGAAACGCATCCGAGACGGCTCGCTGCAGCGGCAGTAGCCGCGGCAGCTCGTCCGCTCGCGGGATGCCGTTTGGCACGATGTGGACGGAGACTTGCGGCCGGACAAACGCCTCCAGCCGCTGGCGGTCCCGTTGCGAGCACACCCAGATCCGGTCGACGATGGCTGCCGCCTTTCTCTCGAGCGCCCTGAGGTCTGAGGAAAACGGCCGCCAACGCTTCTTGCGCGGCAACTGACCGGCGAGATCCGATTCGACATTGTGCATGTCCAGAACGAGTTGCCGGACCATCGGCCGCAACGGAGCGAGAAATCTGAACAGACCAACGCCTTCGACGACAATAGTATCCGGGCGAAAATCCGCTACGAGCGCCTTGAGCCGCGCCAGCGCCGGGAGCGGTATCCGGCTCTCGCCCTTGGCCCTCCAGCGGGCGAGCGAAGGCGCTCGCGGTTCGGACTTGTTCATGAGCTCAGTCACGCGAATGTCCAGCCCGGCAGGTTGGACGTCGCTGCTTGGCGGCAGGAGCGAGGCCAGGCAAACCGGGCCGAACGCGGCTGCCGCCGTCGCGTTGCCGAAATTCCGGAGATCGGCGCCGGACCTCGGCGGAAACGGCGGGTCGTGGCATATGATCAGCGTGCGGCGCGACGTCGCTGAATTGGGCATTGGCGACATCCCAGCCTCGGTCTCGGTCAGTCGCCCGATTCGGATCCTGGCCAGATATCGCATCGCCTTCCAACTGCGGCCCAGCTCCTTATGCGCTCGGACCGCGCGCATCATGCCGCCAGCATCGGCGAACTTGCGGTGCCTGATCAGCTGTCGGGCGATCCGCTGAGCTATCCAGGCCTTGCGCCACTGCAACGCCTCCCGTTCGACCCCGGCGGCAGCCAGCCCGTTCAGTTCCAGCGCTATGGCAAGGAAGGTACTGCGCGGTGCCGTGATGAAGCGGCGCGCCATACGTTCCTCGTCATGGTGGTAGAGCAGCACCGAGGTCTCGACGGTAACCACGTCGGCACGGGCCAGCACGGCGGTCCAGTAGCAGGTGTCCTCATCGAGGCCGATCGTTTCCGGAAAGCGGAGGTTTGCGGTCGCCCAGCCGGCGACCAGGGCGCTTCCCATCGCGATTGGCCACACTTCGTTGCGAAGGTAGCGCCGCACATTCTCTCGCCGGTCCGGGCCGTAGCCTTGCGGTGCCTTGAGCTTGTCCGGCCGGCCTTTTGTCCGCCGTATGCTGGCCCCGACGGCAAGGCCGGCGCGAGGCGGGCCTGCCAGCGCCGCGCTCAGCCGCGACAGGCTGCCGGGCATCACCTCGTCGTCGGCATCGAGAAAGAATATGGATCTGCCGCTTGCCCGCTCGAGTCCGACATTGCGCGCGGCGCCCGCTTTGCCCAGTCGAACGCCCACCACGTCCAGCGGCAAGCCGTGACGGTGCGCGCTTTGCCTCGCCATCGCAGCTGTCTGGTCGTTCGACCCGTCGTCGATCACGAGAATCTCGCGGATGACCGCTCTGTCGGAAGCCAGACTGCCGAGTGCCGCTTCGATGGTTGCAGCCGCGTTTCTTGCCGGGATAACGACGGTGATGTCAGCCGCCACAGGTGAGCCGCTCATTGTTGTTCGAAGAAGCCACGCTTGAGCAGCCGGTCATAGCAATGCTTGAGCATCGACACCGGGCGCAGCGAAAGACTGTCAAGATTGCCCACCACCTGAGGTTCCATGTCGAATGGCGACTGGCCTTCGATCCAGCTGTAGGAGGAGCCGTCCTTCAGCTCCGACGGGCAGCCCACGACATAACCGCCCAGCGCCTTCGCGTGACCCACCCGGCGCAAGCCGAAATGGAGGCTGGAAGAGACCACCGGTTCCCGCGTTCTTAGATAGACATGAAATCCGCTCGGCGATTTTGCTATTGGTGTGCCGTTCGCAATTGCCTTGTGACTGGACCGCCAGGCACGATAGCCGGCGTCGTCATCGAAATCGAGGATCATCAGGTTCGCAAATCCCCCCAATATGCCGACATTGCCGGCAAAGTCGCCAAACCAGCGTGCGACGTCGCTGCGGCCCGGCGGCTTCTGCGCCAGTTGGAAGGTGATGGAGGTGAACGCCAGTTCCTTCAAGTCCTTGCGCAACGTCCGCAGATGCAACGGATCATACTCCATGGCCGCGAGGTCGAGATGCTTGCCGCCGGCACGAAGCGGCAGGCAGATATAGCCGCGCTCGAACAGCCTTATGGCATAGTCGGTCAGTGCCCCAGCCTGCATCCGCCAAATGTTCCGGGATCGAGACGTTCCCGACAATCTGTTGGGCCGAACGGTCCGTTCGTCAAGCGCCGGCGCCTTCGCCGCGACCGCCCGCACTGTCGTCAGACATTCTTGATCGACTTCCAGTGACTTAGCCGTTCTGCGATCAACTCCACGCGCCGCTGATTGTCGTTCCCGTCCAGGATGGTTAAGTCCTGCGGATCGGCGCGCAGATAGACGCCGGACGTTCGTGCATTCACCTCCGGATTCGTGTCCGAACGTGTCGTAAAATATCCGGACGCGCGCCCGGCGGATTCCAGCCGGATTTCGCCTGTCCCGTGCAGCTGCGGCGCGTTGGCGTCCAACGGCCGTTCCCCGTTCCAGTAGTAGAAGATGCCCGAAGACTCTCCTTTCTCCTTCGACGCCTCGCTCCAGTATCTGGCTGACAGGCTGCCATTCTCCTGCCATGAGCGGCCGTTCAGTTCCAGCGCGCCGTTGCGGTCCCGCGAGATCCTGAGCAGACTGACCGCGGAAGGCTCCCTTGCTGTGCGCTCTGACAGGGAGAACTGCCACCAAAACCCCTCTATGCGGGCGACTCGCCCCTCATTTTCAATGGCATTCCGCAGTTTTTGATTGATCGCTCTGGTCTCCGCGGCGGTCGCTGCCTCGCCGTAGCGTACCGACGTCAGGCCGAGCAGATCGCTGGGAAGCTTGGCACCATTCGCATGCAGGATGAAGGTCCGGCGCATGCCGAGAACCCCGCCGAACAGGCCGGCCTCGAAAACCACATTGTCTCGCGGAGAAGCCTGGGCGGGAACTGTGGTCGATTCCGGCTGGCTCGCGCTCGTCCAGTCGTCCTGGGCGAACACGAAAGCGGCGAAGTCGACCTCGCGCGTCAGCTCGAGGAGACGCCCCAGCGTTGTCGTCCCGGGATTGAAGGATGTCGTCCAGGGTTCGACATTGGCAATATCTTCAAGGCCACGCTGCAGCGCCTGCAGCAGCTTCTTCTGTTTTCCTGACGAGCCCAGGAAGATTCGCGGCTTGGCCATTCGTTTTTCTCCGGCGCGATAAGAGTCCTCACAGCGTAGGCGGTTGTCCTATCTCATTGCAACGACTGCATTACCATGACACGCCTGCCGCTACACCTCGGCGCGGTGCTGGAAAAACTGCAGGAACAGCTCGCGCTCGGTGGTGATGTCGAGCTTTTGCCACCTCCCGGTCGTCATCGACTGCACCGTACTCAGGACAACACTTCAAGATTGCAAAGTCGGCGACGACGCCGAAGAACAAAGGCCAACGCTCCTCCGCTCGGAAGAACGCGGCGGACGCTGGGCATCTTGCTCGGGGACCTGTTCTCGCATGAGCCGATAATCGAAATCGATTTTCGGAAGGGATCATCCGGCAACGAGCAACAGGCCGCCCCATTCCGGCCTTTTCGCTGTGCGATATGCCTGTGATTAACGCCTCTTTGCCCGTGGCGATATTTCCGGTTGAGCGATCGGCGATAGGGCGATAGATTATGCTGCAGTGCACAATGAACCCGGTAGGGCCGAACATCGGCTCGTGCCGGCTATCAGACACTGAACCGCGCTAACTGTTGTTTACGCAATTCCCGACGGAAGACGGTCACACACTTTTCCTGGAATTGCTCCAAGGCTGAACGGACGAAAAATCCGGCATGAAGATTCCAAAATCCATTCTGCTCGATCCGGAGGCAAACAAGGCCTATGGCGCCTTTGCCGTCGCGGTTTCCGTTCTTGCCTTTGCCTATTCCAGCAATTTCGGTCAGGTCCTAATCCTCGCCTATTACGCGGTCTGGCTGCCGCTGTTCTTCGTCGACTACCGGCGTTTCACCTGGAAGCTCTCGAACGCTTGGCTGCCGATACTCTTCGCGACTTATGTCTGCCTGTCGGTCTTCTGGTCGCAGGCTGCCGGCATCAGCGCGCGTGCGGCGGTGCAATATTCCTCGCATATCGTCTGTGCCTATATCGCGGCCCGCACCATCAGCGTGCGGACGCTGGTCCTGGGCTCGCTGATCGGGATATTCGTCGTCCTGCTCTACTCGCTGAAAGTCAACGCTTACGCGCTGGACATAATGGACGGCACCTTCAATTTCGTCGGCGCCTTCGCCTCCAAGAACCAGGTCGGGTTCTTCTCGTCGTTCGGCATCTTTTTGTCTTTCATCTTCCTGATGTTTTACCGGCGCAACTGGCTGAGCTTCTTCTGGACCGCGCCGATCATCCTGATGTCGGCATACATGCTGGCAATCTCCCACTCGGCGACATCCGTCGCCTCGCTGCCGGCGGTGCTCGGCATCGTCATCTTGCTCACCATGAGCAGGGTCCTGTCGCGGCGCTACCGCCGCGTGCTGTTCGTGGTCGGCGGCGGCGCGTTGGTGGCCGGCGTTGTGGCCGCGCTGAACCTCGGCCTGCTGGACGTCGTGCTCGGCATCTTCGGCAAGGATTCGACGCTGACCGGCCGCACCTATCTCTGGCAGCAGGGTTGGGAGGCGGCGCAGCTGCACCCGCTGCTCGGCTACGGCTATGCCGCCTACTGGGTGCAAGGGTTCGCCGATCCGGAACGGTTGTGGGCCGAGTTCTACATCACGACCCGCACCGGCTTCCATTTCCACAACACCTATATCGAGACCCTGGTCGAGATCGGCTTCGTCGGCGTCACCATGCTGGCGCTGATCATCCTGCGCGCCTTCTACGGCCATATCTCGAAGGTGGTGTTCGGGGTCTGGAGCGCCGATTCGGTGGTGCTCGCCGGCGCCGTCGGGCTGATGCTAATCCGCTCCTTCTTCGAGGTCGAGATCCTCGGCCCTTATTTCATGGCCTCCTTCATCGTCTATTATGGGCTGTTCAAGCTGAACCCGCTGCCGGTTGCCCGGCGACGGCGGGTTGCCATTCCTGTCCAGGATGAAAAGCCTGCCAACGGCCACATGCCGGCGCCGGTCTGATCGCGGTTTTCGCCTAGTCCCCCGAAAGCGAGAACCGATTTCGGGTCAAAGACATGCTTAAAATCAAAACCTAAAAGGGCATGGAGCAAATCTGAAAGATTGCGACGCGCTTTAGGCCACGGCTCGCGAGCGCTGCATTTGCCGCTGCAGGAAGCGGCGTACCGGCTCGTCATAGATGCGGGTGGCAATGTCGGCGATGACGATGACTACAACGGCCATCACGATGCCGAACCAGGGATGATGCGCGAACGGGTCGACCGACGCCGCCTTGCCGGCCCCGGCGATGATCATCAGCATCGGCGTGTGGATGATGTAGATCGGGTAGGAGACCCGCCCCAGCCAGCCATAGAAGTTAGCCAGTCGCGGCGCCGTCGGTGCCACCGCGCCGGTCACCACCATCAGCGGGAACACGACGGCGATAGAGGCGAGGTCGTAGGCGACACGCCCGGCAGCACCCGCAGGCGCGATGGCGAAGACGATCAGCGTAAGCAGGATCGCGGCCTCGACCCACCAGCCGCGCCGCAGAAAGCCGAGGCCATCCTGGTAGCGCGCCATCGACCGGCAGAGCAGCACGCCGAGGAAGAAGGAGAACGACACGCGCGGCAGCCCGCTGATGATGGTCTTGCCGGTCATGCCGAAATCGAGCGTGCCGGCAAGTGCCGAGGCGACGATCAGCAGCACCAGGCTGACAGCCACCAGCACCGTCAGCACACGTTTCGACAGCAGGAAGAAGACGGCGGCATAGGCGATGTTGACGATCAGCTCGAAGAACAGCGACCACGAAGCGGGATTGAGCGGAAAGATCGTATGGTAGGCATCGCCGACCAGCGGAATGAAGAGTATGCCTGTCGTGAGCTGCGTGCCGATCTCCGACAACGGCATGTATTCCGTCGCAATCAGCCTGTTCTTGATCAGCAGATAGAAGCAGCCGAGCAACGTGCCGGCGAGGTAGAGCGGGTAGAGGCGTATCAAGCGGATGGCCAGGAAGGTGCCGAAGCCCATGCCGTTCTCGATCTTGCGGTCGTAAGCATGGGCGATGACGAAGCCGCTGAGCAGGAAGAACAGGTCTACCGCAAGATAGCTCGACGGCAGCACTTTGCCATCGGCCAGAAAGGGCGAGAAGTGATAGAGCATCACGCTGATCGCCGCCACGCCGCGGATGGCGTCGAGGTTGAGGTAGACGTGACGCGGAGCGGCAGGCTGCATTCTATGCCTTCAAGCGGTCCAAACAGATTGCTCGCCCGCACCTTGGCGCGAACGAGCCTGACTTGTTCCTCCCGCAGACCGCGCTGAGCGAGGCCCGGGCGCCTGGCTACTGGCTGGCCATAGGTGGGCCGCCGGCACTCGGCGCCAGCTTCACCTTGATGACGTCGCCCGGCAGCACCGGCGTGTCTTCCTTGGCGTCGATCTCGCTGGTCTTGCCGTCGGCAACACGCACCAGCGAATACAGCAGGGCCGGTTCCTGGCCGCCTGTTATCGCAGCCGCCATTGCGGGATCCGAGGCCGCGGCGATCAGGCCCTTCTGCATGGCAGTCCTCAGCGTCGCCTCGTTCAGGTCGGCCTCGGCCTGCTGCCGGCTCGCGGCCAGGTTGGAATTGAGCGTGTTGCGGGCATCGATGGCGTCCTGATCAGCTTTGCTGATCGACTGCTTGGCGGTGAGGATGGCCGTCTCATAATCCAGGATCTTGCCCTGCAGGTCCGCCACCGACTGTTTCGAATCGAGCAGTCGCGCATTGGCGACAAGGCCCTTCTGGGCCAGCGGACCGATGCTGGTGAGCTGCTGCTGCGCCAGATCCACTTGCTGCTGCTGGTTGGCGATTTTCTTCTGCAGCGATTCGATCTCGCCTTCGAGCACGCCTTTCAGGTCATCAAGCGCGTCCAGCTTCAGCTTCAGCGCCTTCTGGTCGGCCGTGAGGATCTGCATTTCGTCGGCAACGATGGCCTGCGTTCTCGGGTCGTCCGCAGCCTCCTTCGGAATCTCGAAGCTCGTCTTGCCGGCAAGGTCTGCGTCGATGCGGGCACGCTTTATGATCAACCGCAGCCGCTGGTCGTCATAGATATCGAAACTGCCCTTGGCGGTGACCAGGTCCTTGCCGAGCTGAGGGCCGTAATCGGCGTTGCGCCGGATGCCGCCGGCGATGCTCACCGCCTTCAGTACCGTAAGGTCCGGCACGTAGGGGAATTGGCCAGGGTTCTGCACTTCGCCCGAAATGTAGAATGGCCGGAACTGCGCCATCTCGACCGAGGCTTCAGGCTTGTCGGGCAGTGCCAGCTTGCGCTGCAGCGCGAGACCGATCGCGGCAGCGATCTCCGAGGTCGTCTTGCCGGCCGCCTGCATCTCGCCGACGAACGGTACCGAGAGCGTGCCGGCGGGGCCGACCGAATAGTCGCCGTTGATGGATGACCAGTCGCGGAACGTGCCGTCGACCGTCTGCCACTCGGCAATGCGGATGTTGAGCTTGTCCTGCGGCCCGAGACGATAGTCTCCAGCCACCGCCATGGTGGGAATCGCAAGAGACAGGGCAAGCGCCACGGCCGCAAATCGGCTGGGCGCCTTGGAAAGGAGTCCGAGGGGGTGGTTTTTCAATGAACGTTTCCGATCCGCGTTAGCCCCATCCGCCCGATGAGATTACTGCCGGACGCCTGTCCCGAGATTGGCGGGACAGGCCTGGCGGTCAATAGCTGCCGCGCGCCATCCACACGGCAGGCACGGTTTTGACGATGATGCGAATGTCCTCGACCATCGACCAGTTCTCGACATAGTGGCGATCGAAGGCGACGCGCGTGTCGTAGGACACGTCGTTGCGCCCGCTCACCTGCCACAGCCCGGTGAGGCCCGGGCGCGACTTCAGATAATAGACTGCGGCGCTGCCGTAGATCTCGAGCTCGTCGCGTACGACAGGGCGGGGCCCGACCAGGCTCATGTCGCCCTGCAGGATGTTGATGATTTGCGGCAGCTCGTCGAGGCTGAGCTTCCGCAGCACCGCGCCGACACGCGTCACGCGCGGATCGTCCTTCAGCTTGCGCGTCGCCGCCCATTCGGCGGCGGCATCCGGATTCGCGGCCAGGTGCGCGGCGAGCACCTTCTCGCCATCCTGCACCATGGTGCGGAATTTGAGGCAGGCAAAAATCCTTCCGCCGCGACCGATCCGCTTGTGGCCGTAGAAGATCGGGCCGCGGTCGGAAAGCTTGACCAGCAGGGCGACCATCAGGAAAAGCGGGCTGAGCAGGACCAGACCCGCCAGGGAACCGACGATATCGAAACTGCGTTTGAGCAGACCGCCGATGGGGGGTGGAAAATCAATGCCGGCCTGCGAAAAACCCGCATTAGCCGGCTTGGCGACGTCCCTCATGCAAAAGCTCCATACGTTGAACGGATGGTTTACGGCACGATACCAAAAAAATGCTGCAGCGCAACACACAATTTCCCATTCGCGTGAAATGTTCCCGTCATGAATTGATCAAATAATAAACCTGCCCTGCCCAAATTTTGGCCTTTGTGGCATGTTTATGACAAGGTGAGAGGTTTTTTGGGAGATGTAGTACAGCTTTCAGGCTGATTTTGGGCAATGCATTCTTTGCTGCAGACCAACGACGGTTGCACGTCGTAGGAATCACTCGCGCAGGTAAGTTCTTCGCATTAAATACTGGTTAATGTTTCGGGTTCTACTGTCGAGGATTTCGCTATAGTGAATAGGTGGCGATGCAGGGGTGTGCGCCGCAACATGGCAGAGTCGATGCCGCGAAACCCTTGACTTGATGTGCATTTGGCCTTGCCGCAAAGGTCTCGCCTTAATAGAGTGGCAAACTGTTGCTGTCATAGTCTGGATGGGTCGGAAAGGCCGGAAGCAACCGGTCGGATTGGGCAGCCAGAAATAGCTCTCTGGCGGAACGGGGAGTTACGCGGGTGGGTAAGCCACAGCCTTTGCATGCGCGTGCCGGTTGACGGGCCGACGAGCATGTCTTTGCCAAAGTTCATCGTCGGGATGATATTCACGCTCGCTGTTGTAGTCGGCTGGTCCTGGCTCGACGGCGAATCGCTTGGCACCATCATCATGCGCGCCGTGATTTGCGCTGTCGTCATTCAGGTGGGGTACTTCGTTCTGGTGTTCGCCATGATCGCCAGGAGCGGGCCGATACCCGCCGACAAGGCGCGGCAGGCCGACCGTGGCATCAACAAGGTGCCCGATGGCGAAAAGCTAACCGCGCGGCGCGGCAGCCTCCGCTGATCGTTCAGCCGGCGCAGGGGGCGGCGCATTGTAGGCCCATGTTGCGGTTTCCCGTTCGGCCCGTTCGCCGGAGAGCATCCTGGCCAGCCGGCTGCCCGACTTTGCTTTCAGCCGCTGATATTGCCCGACCTCGACGATGCGGCCGCCCTCGATGGCCACGACCCAGTCGGCAAAGGCGATCATCGACGGCCGATGCGCGATGGTGAGGATAGTCATCTTGCCGCGCAGTTCCTCGATCGATTGAGCGATCAGCGACTGATTCTGCCAGTCGAGCGCGCTCGTCGCCTCGTCGAGGATGAGCAGCGAGGGTTCGCGCAGCAGCGCCCGTGCCAGCGCGAGGCGCTGACGTTCGCCGCCGGAAAGCCTGACGCCGCGATCGCCCACCACCGTTTCGAGCCTCCGGTCGAGCCGCTCGACGAAGTCGGCCGCATGAGCCTTGCGCAGCGCCGCCCACAGCTCCTCGTCGCTGGCCTGCGGCGCCGCCAGGCGCAGATTGGCGCCGATGGTGTCGTGCAGCAGAAATACGTCCTGCGGCACATAGGCCACCTGGCCGCGCCAGGCCCTGCGGTTTTGCGCGGTGATCTCGACACCGTCCGCCAGGATACTGCCCTGGCTCGGCTCGAGCAGCCCAAGCAGCATGTCGGCCATCGTGCTCTTGCCCGAACCGGACGGGCCGATCAGCGCCGTCACCTCGCCGGCGGGAAGGCCGAAGCTAATGCCGCTCACCACCGGCCTTCCATCGCCGGCGCCATAGGCGAACGAGACGTCGCGGATATCGAGGCCCCTGTCGAGCGACAGCCTTGCGTTCTGCGCGGCATCGCCGGGCTCCATCTCGCGCTCGGCATCGAAGCGCGCCTGCAGGGCCTGCATGGCGGTGTAGGCCGGCAGGTTGATCAGCATCTGCTGCGCCTGCACCTGCATGTCCATGAAGCGGGGCGCGACCCGCATGAAGACCAGGAGCAACACGACGATTTCCGCAAGGGAGAGATGGAAGCGGACCAGCGCGATGTAGATGAACAGGCTGAGCCCCATTACGCTCGCGACCTGGAAAAGCGCGGTGCCGATGGTGCTGTTGCGGACATAGGCGACATTGTCCGCCTTCATCTTGTCCAGCGTCGCGCGGAGTTGCGCGAAATAGCTCGCCTCGACATTCAGGCTCTTGGCCACCTTGATGCCGCCGAGGAACTCCGACACCGTGCGGTATTGGTCCTGGCGGCTGCCGGTCAGCACGCGACCGTAGGCGGTGGCGCGCGCACGGAAGGGCTGCAGCGCGATGAACAAGAGCACGCCGATCAGGATGGCGAAGCACGTCATCACCGGAGAGATGAACAGCGACACCACGAGATAGCCGGCAAGCAGCAGCGCCGTCTGGGCGAGCATCAGCAGCGAGAAGGCTGCGGCCTGAACGCGGTCGATGTCGCCGGTCATGGCGTGGTCGAGATCGGAGCTGCGCATGCGGGTGAAGACGCCCCAGCGCGCCTTGCCGATGCTCTCGAACAGGTTCATGCGCACCCGGTTGACGAAGTCGTAGAGCAGCCGCGCCATGTAGAGCGACTTGAAGCGGTTGAACATCGCCTGCAGCGCCACCAGCGCGACGAGCAGGCAGAGCACCGTCGCCAGCGAGAGCGTGCCGCCCGGCACCAGCCAGCGCAAGGCGCCCGGTACGCGCACGGCGAAATCCTGGTCGGCACTGCCGATCAGATGCAAGAGCGGGATCAAAAGCAGGATCGAGAGGCCCTCGGTCAGACTGCCGAGGACCAGGAAGGCAAGCGCCGTCAGCGTGCGCTGCCCGCCGATATGCGCCATGACACCACCGAAGCCGGCCACATCCCGCAAAAGTGTCAGGCGAAGTTTCGAGGACCAGGCCATGCCGCTGCTCACCTTGCCCGAGAACCGGCGGCCAGATCGCGCTCGATCAGGGTGACGGCCTTGTCGATCCGCTCCAGGCCTGCCGGCACTTCGAGCCGGCTGGCGCCGATCCGGCCGGCCAGCTGCGCGCATTGACCGAGATGCGTGGACGCGAAATCGCCGACCAGCGCCTGCCGGCCGAACCGCGTGACATAGGAAAATTTGATGATCGCCGGCAGGGCGGCGGCGCCCTTTAGCGGTGTGATCGCCGCCTGCCCGTCGCGCTCCAGCACATAGATCCGGGCCGCCGGCACGGCCTCGCCGGAGAATCCGTCTCGCAGGCGATGCTGCGCCTTCTCGATCTGCGGATGCACCTGCGGCCGCACTTCCGCTCGGCCGATCCTGATGGCCTTCGCGGCATCCGCTGCAAGCTTGAGCTGCGGAAAGCCGGGCAGGATCATCGGCCGTGAAGGATCGGACAGGTCCAGCGCCACGACATCGTCGGTAAGCAGAAGGTGACCGGCGCGGATCATCGCGCCCGCCGTGGTCGACTTGCCGGCACCCTTGTCGCCCATGAAGATCACGCTTTGCCCGCCAACGGCGATCGCGCTGGCGTGCAGGACGAGCAGACCGCGCTGATGCAGCGTGAGCGCCAGCACCGGACCCAAAAGTGGGAAGGCAAGCAGCGGATCATCGACGCCCGGCGCCGGATCGACATCGATCCGGGAGGCATCGCTGATCAGGAAAGTGCCGACGGCTTGCCAGGACAGGTACTGGCGTGTCGGCTCGAAGCGAAAGGCCGCGGCGTTAGCCAATGCAGCCTCCGGAAAATCGATCGGCCCAACAGCGATCTCGATGTCCGGTGCTGCCGGCGCGGTCGGTTCCAGTTCCGGCAAAGCCACCTCCGACCCGATCGTCAGGCCGTACGCCTTGTAGAACCGACGGGCACGCCCGTTTCGAGGGGCCGCTTCGATGGCGGAGCCGGGCCTCGCGGCAAGAGAAGCGGCTGGAGAGTTCATGCAGGGCTTCCATGCTGTTGGACCTGCCGCAGCCATAGCGACAGTGAGGCCGAACGCCAGATATGCTGGACGTCGGGCAGCGTCGCCTGCTCGGGCCGCTGCAGCATGCGCGCATAGACCGCGTTCACCTCGGGCAGATTGACATAGGGGGCGATCAAGTCGTTGTCCGACACCAGCAGCCGGTCCAGCAGATCGCGATGGTTGACGATCATGCCTTTGACCAGGCTGGCGGTGAAATCGATCTTGTCGCGCCGCCACTGCACCGCCGGCGGCAGCACGCCTTCCATCGCCCGGCGCAGCACATGGCGGCCGAAGCCGTTGCGCAGCTTTTCCTCGCCCGGCAATGCCAAGCAGAATTCGACCAGCGGCTTGTCCCAGAACGGATAGCGCGGTTCGACGCCGAAATTGGCGGCGGCCTTGTCGAGAACCTCGAAAGCATGGGGCACCAGCCCGGTGGACAAAAGCCAGCGATGGGTGAGCGCTTCGCTGGTGCTGACATTGGCGGGCACACAGGCCGCGCAATGGAAACGTTCGGCGAGATCGGTACGCCTGGCAAGCTCCGGATTGACCAGTCCTGCCCACGCCGCGCGCGGTGCATGGGAGGGTCTGCGCCGCAGTTTTCCGAGAAGGCGCCTGGCCTTCGACCTCATCCTGGCAATCCGCCAGGCCGGCCCGTAGGCGGCGAGGAACTTGAAGTACAGAGGCAGCATCCCGTCGCCATAGGTGTTGGCGGCACTGTGCAGCTCGCGCCACAGCTCCAGCCACCTGCCGCGATGGGCGAGCTCATGCAGATACCCATGACCTTGCGATACGACCTCGTCACCGCCGTGGCCGTCGAGAAGCACTGTGACGCCCTTAGCGCTCGCGGTGCGATAGACGCTGCGGGTCAAGGACAGACCGGGCGCCAGGAAGGTCCCTTCCTGTTCCTCCAGAATGCGATCAAACTCGGCGAAGGGCGCATAGTTGCCGACCGCGATCAGCGTGCCGTCGAGCCCATATTGCTCCAGCACTGCATCGATGAAGGGCCGCTCGTCCATCGAAGACCCCCTCTCGAAGACCAGCGAGAAAGTTTTGAGCTTCGGCTTCTGCGTCGCCGCAGCTTGAAGTCCGGCCATGCAGGCGATCGAGGACGAATCGAGCCCACCACTCAGCATGGCACCGACGGACGGATTGCCCCGCATCCGGTTTTCAACCGATCGCGCGAAAAGATGCAGGAACTCGTCCGCTGCATCCGAACGCAGCGGCCTTTGTGACGGCTCAATCTCCCAGTAGCGGCTCAGCACGACCTGATTGTTGGTCACCGTCATGCTGTGCCGAGCGGGCAAGCGAAAGATCTCCGCATAGAGCGTGGATTGCGGATCGTCCGGCAGGCCGGCGAGGAAGCCGGAAATCTGATGCTCGCTGAGCGCCCTGCCGACACCGTCCAGCGCCAGAAGTGGGCCGATCTCCGATGCGAAGGCAAAGCGCCTGTCGGCGCAGTGGTAGTAGAAAGGTTTGACGCCGAAATGGTCACGCGCGCAAAAAAGCGCCCGGCGCTCGGCGTCCCAGATCGCGAAGGCGAAATCGCCTTGCAGGTAGGTCGGACAGGCCTCGCCCCATTTGAGATAGGCGTGCATCAGCAGCATGGCGTCGGCGGCCGATCGGTCGCGCACACCGAGCCGCGCCAGAAGCTCCTCGCGGTTGTCCAGCCGGCAATCGGCCGTAATGGCGAGCTTGCCGCCGGCCATCGTCAGCGGGCCTGAGCCCTGCTCGCCGGTCGTGTTGAGCCAGGCATGGCCTAGTGCTGCGTGTTTGTCCGTCCACCATGAGCTGCCGTCGCGCGCCCGGTGGCGCATGCGCGCCAGCATCTGCTGGATGTCGGCCGCCGCCGCTGGGCTGCCATCCTGTCTCAGCAGAATTCCGGCGACGCCGCTCATCGCCTAGTGTCCGTGATCGACAAGATGGGCAAAGCCGTTGATGGAGCCGCCAAGCACGATGTGGTCGCCGCTGATCAGCCAGGCATGCGCCTTGAGATCGGCGCCGGGGTCGCGCGCGATGCCGATGCTGATCGTGGAGGCCTTGCCCTGGCGGGCAAGCAGATACTGTCCGGCGAGCGCCTGGGTAAGGCAGCTGGCGCCCGGCACGTATCGCGCAGCAGCGGCAACGCCCCATGCGACGCGCCGCAGATCGGCGATGGCAGCGTCATTCCTCGCTTCCAGTCGAGTCACCAGAGCGCGCATGCGATTATAGGACGAAAGCGTAAGCCCCAGCCGCACGAGGCTGACCACTGCCAGGCAGCGCGCCAGAAACAGCGCCTCCGGCCCGCTAAGCGAGAGGACCCTAGGCCAGTTCCTCATGGTGGAACCTCGCAAGCCCGGCTTCGATCAGTCCCTTGAGCAAGCCCTCGACATCGGCCTTGCAGCGTTCTGTATCGACATCATAGCGGGCGAGCACCGCGCTTGTTATGTCGGGGATCGGTCGTGGCTCCTGGATCAGCTCCCAAATGTAGGCGCCGACGCCGTTCAGGCTGTAGTAGATGTTGGATTTAAGATGGAGCAGCGCCAGTCCGTTGCCGAATTCACAAGCCACGGCATCGCCGCTCGCGACCACGCGGTCATGGTTCGATGGGTTCCAGTGCATCCTAAAACCTCATTGTTGAACGCTTGCGTGACCTCGACCGGGATCGGTTGCCTGCGATCCTTAGGGAGTCCAGGTAGCCCGGGCAGGAGGCCCCGGCTCAGTGTTCGAGGAAAGGGAACGCCCGGAGCCCCAACTGTGACAACTCCGGGCGCTACAAGCTCAGGAGAAGGTGAGCTCACCGACCGGTGTGTGCGCGGGAAATGCCGCGTCAAGCGCCGTCGTCCCGGAGGCACCCTGCGTGATCGTTTCGATCGAACCGTGAACCGTCAGGCTTGGGGTCTCGTACTCTTGCTTTTCAACATTCTGTTCCATTCTATTCTCCAATTAAGACTGGAAGCGGCGTCGGAATGCCGCCAGCATATTGCTATGCTGCATCGCAATTGCTGCACGGCAACATTTATGAGTCAAGCCTGATTTACCAGGCAGTAATCAATTCTTGGTTGCGCAGGCCCGCGTCAGTGATGACGCCGCCGGCTTTTGCATCTCGGGCGAACACCGCTCGAACGTTCAACATCGCCTTTTTGCCGTCTAAGTAAGCGTATGATTTGATTGGCATAAGTCCGTAAGCTTAAGTGGCTATGTGGGAATCGCGAAGAAAATACTTCAGAAAATAGCGAATGCCGGCTCGCCTCGCCGCCACCGGATTTGTCTTCAAAAGTGATCGGCGATGAGCGAATATGAACGCTCAGGTTGCAGGCGCGAGGCGGCTTGGGAAGGGCCTGGATGGTGCTCCTGATTTTTTTGGCGATGCTTTTCTTCGCAGTTGCGGTATAAACGCCGCCGCGGGCGGTTTTGCGGAGAGACGACAACGGGCATGACCGTGCAGGACGCTTCTTACGACAGGCTGCGTGCGACCGGCAGTGCCGACGAAGTCGCCTATGTGCAGGCCTGTCTGCGGCTGTTCTTCAATCCGACACCGCGAGCAGTCGACCATGGCGGTATGCCGGCTCCGGCCGTGGCCGACGTTACCGACATTGCGAGGTTGAACAAGGTCGCCGTCTTTATGCTCAAGGCTCTCTCGCATGGGGCCACCGGCGCGACGCCTCCCGAATTGCTCGCATGGCTCGATGGTTATCGCCGGCGCACCATGTCGATGAATGCCGCCTGCATCGGCGATTCGATCGCCATCCATCAGGTGTTGCAGGACAGGCAGATCGACTTCGTCTTCCTGAAGGGACCGCTCCAGCAGCAACTGCTCTACGGCGACCATTTCATGAAGCCGTCCGGCGACGTCGATATTCTGGTTTGCCCGTCCGGCTTCGCTGCCGCCCGCGAAGCCCTTCGCTCGGCCGGCTACGAGGTCGCCGGCAAGTCCCGGTCGGTCTGGTGGGTGCGTTTCCTCGGCGAGCAGCACATGGTCCGCGACGATGGCGTGCGGGCCGCAACGGTCGATCTCCATTATCGGCTGCAGCAGCCGGGCTCGCCGAGCCCGCGCGACATCGACGGCTTTCTGCGCCGCAAGCGCGAGGTCAAGGTTGCGGGCGCCTCCATGCCCCTGATATCGGCGTCCGACACGTTGCTCTTGTCCTGCATCAGCGTCGCCAAAGCCTTCTTCAACCGCGAGCCCTGCGCCGGCTATGTCTGCGACGTCAGAGCCGCGGCCGGCCGGCTGAACGAAGCCGAGCAGCAGAAACTGCTCGACCATGCCGCTGAGCAGGGCCTCGCCGACACGCTGCTACTTGCTTTGCGCGCGGCCGATGTTCTGCTTGGCGGTACCGGCACGCTGCTTTCGGACCGCGCCACCCGGATCCTGGCGCGCATCGACAATGCCGACCTCTTCCACATGGTGATCGCGCCCTGGCTGTCCTCGTTGCGCTGGCCGCAGCGGCGAACGGTGCTGTGGGAGCTCTGCGGTCGCGAGCCGGTGCGCTATCTGGCGGAGGCCGGCTGGGCGGCTTCCGCCGATCTCAGCCGGCGGATCTTCGAGCGGCCGGCCGCGGCCGCGCCGGTGCGGGGCAACGCATGAAGATCGGTTTTGCATTCATAGGTGGGCTGTCACTCACGCAATCGAAAGGTGAATCATGGCCGTGACAACCCCAAGGGTCTGCGTCATCATCGCCGCCCGCAACGCGGCGCGGACCATACCGGTCGCCATCGCTTCGGCTCTGCGCGAGGCGGAGGTGGCGGAAGTCGTCGTGGTCGACGACGCCTCCACCGACGACACACAGAATGTGGCGCGCGCCGCCGATGATGGCAGCGGTCGGCTCAAGGTGATGCGTCTCGACGTCAACCATGGTCCGTCCTTTGCGCGCAACGCCGCGATCAAGGCTTCCGTTTCGCCTTTCATCAGCATCCTCGACGCCGACGATTTCTTCCTCGAAGGGCGTTTCCGCCGGCTGTTTGCCAACGCCGACTGGGATTTCGCGGCGGACAACATCATGCTGATCAGGGACGATGCCGCGACCGACCCCACCAAGGTCGCGGCTCCCTCCTTCGCGCCAGAACCACAATTCCTCGACTTCGAGCGTTTCATCGAAGGCAACATTTCCCGTCGCCGCGTGCTGCGCGGCGAACTGGGCTTCCTCAAGCCGGTGATCAGCCGGGCGTTCCTCGATCGTCACGGGCTGAGCTACGATGAAAAGCTGCGGCTCGGCGAGGACTACGAGCTCTATGCGCGCGCGGTCGCCTGCGGCGCGCGTTTCAAGATCATCAAGTCCTGCGGCTATGGCGCGATCGTTCGCGCCGACTCGCTGAGCGGCCGCCACAGGACGCAGGACCTGAAGCGGCTTGCCGATGCCGACCTGGCCTTGCTGGCGCTGGGCAACCTGCCGGAGGGCTCGAAGGCCGCGTTGCGGCGCCACGAGCGCCATGTGCGCGACAAATACCGGCTGCGGAATTTCCTTGACGTGAAGGCGGAGCGCGGCCTGGCATCGGCCGCCGCCTATGCCTTGGCCAGCCAGTCCAATCTGATCCCGATCGTTCGCGGCGTGGCGGCCGACAAGCTGGACGCCTTGCTCCGCCGCGCCGGCATTGCTGCGAAGCAGCAGGTGCCGCCGATGCGCTTCCTGTTGCCGGCAACAAGTGCCGCAACGGAATGATCCGACAAAAGCGGTCAGCGCGGGCGCCGTTCCCAAAAAAATCCGCTTTCCGAAACTACGAGGTTGCCTACTTGCCCCGAGAATGGCAAGCTATGCTGCGGTGCAGCAATTTCGAAAGGCCGATCGAATGGCTTCGATTTTTGGCTTCAGATCCAGGGATCCGGCTCGTGACCGGCAGACCGATCTCCAGCGGCTCGACCGTCTGGCGAAGCTGTTCGACCAGATCTCTGCCGAGATCGAAGCGGAAAAGACCGGGCTGGAGAACCGCTATCGGTCGACGGCGACCAACGCCGCTTTCCTGGTCGAGGCAATGGAGAACGGCTCAGCGTCGACAGACAAGTCGTCGGATGTCAACACGATGACCGGCGCGATCCTGAATTACGAGCGGCGCATCGCCGAACTCACGCGCCAGAAAGGTCTGATGAAGGAACTGCGTCATTCGCTCGACGCGATTGTCGACGAAAGTGTCGGGCAACCCGGTTCGCAGGGCGCACAGGCAAGGTCTGCGGGCAGAGGCTGACAGCACGTCCAGGCGCGGTCATAGCTGCAAAACATTAGAGGAGTAAGAGGCGGAGGATCAGAAGCGGCTCTCTGGAGGCGGGCCAGGAATGACTTTGGGTTGGGGCGGACAGCACAAAGGTAAGTTTGTCATGAACGCATATCCGAACGACACCTCCACCGCGGCTGCTTGCAGCATGCCGCGCGCGAATTCGAACAGGTCGAAGACGCTTAAGCTCCGGCTCGCCGGCGCATTGCTTGCGGCCGCGGCCGCTATTGTGGCACCGCCCCATAAGGCGCATGCCGAGGAGATGCAGAGCGCGCCGTCCTTCGTCGACAATTTTTCGAATTTCGACCGTTCGCGCTGGTTCGTCTCCGACGGCTGGAGCAACGGCAATCATCAGAACTGCACATGGTCGAAGGACCTTGTCCGGCTTTCGGACGGCGTGCTGTCGCTGAGCTTCGAAAAGCGCAAGCTGAAGGATCGCGAGTTCGCCTGCGCCGAGGTCCAGACCAAGCAGCGCTATGGCTACGGCGTCTATGAGGCCCGGATGAAGACCGATACCGGATCCGGCCTCAATGCCGCCTTTTTCACCTATATCGGACCGCAGGACAAAAAGCCCTGGGACGAGATCGACTTCGAGGTCCTCACCAAGGACCCGACCAAAGTCCAGGTGAACAGCTACATCCAAGGCAAGCCGAAGAACGGCAAGCTGGTCGACGTCGAAGGCGGCGCCGATAAGGGCTTCAACGACTATGGGTTCGTCTGGGAGAAGGACCGGCTGCGCTGGTATGTCAACGGCAAGCTGGTCAACGAGGTGACCAACCCGGACGAATTGCCGACCAATCCGCAAAAAATATTCTTCAGCTTGTGGGGCAGCGACAAACTGACCAACTGGATGGGCGCCTTCGCCGATCCCGGCCGCAAGGTGACCATGCAGGTCAAGCGCATCGCTTTCACAGCGCTCGGCCAGCCGTGCCAGTTCCCGGAGTCGCTGGCATGCACCATAACCAACAGCAACTAGGCATGTCCCCCAAAGTAGGAACTGGTTTTGGGATGCGGATCATGCCGAATATCTAGGCCTCATGGGCCTGGGGGACATCTTAACTGGCCGGGCCGTTTTTGCGGCCCGGCCTTAAACAGGAATAGAACCAAATGAATTTGACGGTGTTTGGAATTGGCTATGTCGGTCTCGTCCAGGCCGCAGTGCTTGCGGAAGTCGGGCACGAGGTGGTGTGCGTCGACATCGACGAAGCGAAGGTGGACCGGCTCAACCAGGGTTTCATCCCGATTTTCGAGCCAGGACTGGAAGCTCTCGTCAAGGAGAACCACGCCGCCGGCCGCATCCGCTTCACCACCGACGCGGCCGCGGCGGTCAAGCATGGCCAGATCCAGATGATCGCGGTCGGCACGCCCCCTGGCGAGGATGGCTCGGCCGACCTGAAGTACGTGCTTGCCGTCGCCGAGGCCATCGGCCGCGAGATGGACGCGCCCAAGATTGTCGTCGGCAAGTCCACCGTGCCGGTCGGCACCTGCGAGAAGATCAAGGAAAGGGTCGCCCAGACGCTGAAGGCGCGCGGCCGCGAGGACCTGACCTTCGACGTCGCTTCGAATCCGGAATTCCTCAAGGAAGGCTCGGCAGTCGCCGACTGCATGAAGCCGGACCGCATCATCGTCGGGACGTCGAGCGAGGCCACCGAGGCGGTGATGCGCGAGCTTTACGCGCCGTTCAACCGCAACCACGAGAAGATGATCGTGATGGATGTCCGCAGCGCCGAGTTCACAAAGTATGCGGCCAACTGCATGCTGGCGACCAAGATCAGCTTCATGAACGAGATGGCGAACCTCGCCGAACAATTGGGCGCCGACATAGAGGAGGTGCGCAAGGGCATCGGCAGCGATCCGCGCATCGGCTACCATTTCATCTATCCCGGCCTCGGCTATGGCGGCTCCTGCTTCCCCAAGGATGTGCGCGCGCTGATCAAGACCGCCGAGGGCGTCAAGTTCGACGCCAAGCTGCTGCGCGCCGTCGAAGAGCGCAACAACGCGCAGAAATCGGTGCTGTTCGACAAGGTCAACCGCTATTTCCAGGGCGCCCTCAAGGGCAAGACGTTTGCGCTGTGGGGCCTGGCCTTCAAGCCGAACACCGACGACATGCGCGAGGCACCGTCGCGCACGCTGATGGAGGCGCTGTGGGCCGCCGGCGCCAAGGTGCAGGCTTACGATCCGGAGGCCATGCAGGAGTGCCAGGCCATCTACGGCCAGCGCGAGGACCTTCTCTTGTGCGGTACCAAGGAAGCGGCCCTGCGCGGCGCGGACGCGCTTCTCATCTGCACCGAATGGAAGAGCTTCAGGGCTCCCTCCTTCGACGCGCTCAAGGACGCGCTGTCGACACCGGTCATCTTCGACGGCCGCAACCTCTACGACCCGAAGGTCATCGCCCGCTACGGCATCGAATACCACTCGATCGGCAGGATGGCGGCATGACAGTGTCCGCCGCCAGCTTCCCGCCGCATGGCTCCGGCGAACGACAGTGGGACCGACAATGATGGAGGGTCGATAATGATCGTGCGCGTTTCGGGAGATTCGATCTGATGGTGATGGACGTTCAGCCCGAACAAATCGCCAACGAGCATTTCGACCTCGTCGTCATCGGTTCCGGGTTCGGTTCAGCCTTTTTCCTGCATGAGTTCCTGAAGCGGCGCAAAGCCCGGGTCTTGGTGCTGGAATGGGGCCGCCACAACACGCATGAATGGCAGCTTGACCAGAACGCCAACACCGACATAGACGACGAGAGCACTTATAAGACCGACAATGCCGACAAGCCGTGGAACTACACGATCGGCCTCGGCGGTGGCACCAACTGCTGGTTCGCGCAAACGCCGCGTTTCCATCCCAACGACTTCAGGCTGAAGAGCACATACGGCGTCGGCAACGACTGGCCGATCAGCTATGACGAGCTGGAGCCGTTCTACTGCGACGCCGAGGAGGTCATGTCGATCTCCGGCGACCCCGACATGGCCCGGATGCTGCCGCGTTCGCGGCCGTTTCCGCAGCCGCCGCACCGCATGTCGACGCCGGACCGCATGATGAAGGCGGCGCAGCCGGAGCAGCATTTCGTCATGCCGACCGCCCGCGCCCGCGTCGCGACGGCGCAGCGCAACTCATGCTGCGCCAACCTCAGATGCTGGCTGTGCCCGGCCGACGCCAAGTTCACCGCCAACAATGGTTTGATGCACGTCTTCCAGCATGCGGATGTATCGGTCTGCCTGGGCGCCGAAGTGCGGCGGCTCGACCATTCAGCCGGCTCGGTGCGTTCGGTTGCCTTCGTGCGCGACGGCAAGGAGTATTCGGTCAGCGGCGATCTCGTCATCCTTGGCGCCAACGCCATCCAGAGCCCTGCAATCATGCTGCGCTCGGGGCTCGGCGGCGAATTCGTCGGGCTCGGCCTGCACGAATCCTATGGCTGGAACTACGAGGTCTATCTCGACGGCGTCGACAATTTCGACGGCAGCACCATCACCACGGGCCTGAATTTCGGCCTCTATGACGGCCCGCATCGCGCCGAGCACGCGGCGGCGCTGGTCTATTTCGAGAACCGCTGGCAGCACGGCATGCGAGCCGAGAAGGGGCGGCTGCGGCAGGCGCTGCCGCTGGTCATCGTCACCGAAAACCTGCTCGACCCGGAAAACCGGGTGATCCTCGACAAGAACGAGAACGCCTTCGTCAGCTTCAAGGGTGCCTCCGACTATGCAACCAAGGGCATGGCCAAGGCGCTCGAGAGGCTGCCGGAGCTGCTCAAGCCGCTTCCGGTCGAGCAGATATTCGATCGCGGCATAAGGCCGACCGAATCGCATGTGCAGGGCACCTTGCGGATGGGCACCGGCCCGGCCGACTCGGTGGTCGACCGCGACATGATCCACCACCAGCTCCGGAACCTCGTCGTCGTCGGCACCAGCACCTATCCGAGCTGTTCCTGCGCCAACCCAAGCCTGACCGCCGCCGCGCTTTCGCTGCGGGCGGCGAGCCGGCTGGCATGAAGGAGGGTCCGATGAAGATCACGCGACGCACCGCCTTGGCCGTTGTTGCCGGCGGCATTGCTTCGACCGGCATCGCCGCTGCGGCCGTATCGTCCTTCTCGGATGAGGATCTGGTCCGCATCACGCTCGAGAAATACGTCGGTCCGCTCAACATGCGCATCGAGCACCTGCAGCAATTCGTGCTCGAATTCCGCAACCGCAACCCGTGGATATTCCCGAGCGAAAAGCTGGCGGACGCGGTGACGCTTTTGGAAACCGTGAGGCTCGACAGGGCGCGCGAATTGCTGCCCAGGCGCAAGCAGCAGGATGTCGGCAATTTCGAGCGCTGGGTCATCGCCGAGTTCCACATGCTGACAGATTATGCCTGGCGCAGCTCGCCCGATGATCCGATCCGCTTCACCGGCTGGCATCCATGCACCAATCCGTTCGCCGATCTCGAGCAGCAGACTGCCTGACATTGCCCGCCGGCATATTTGCCCGCAAGCCAGGAAAACTGGCCAAGAAAAATGTGACAAGGAGCCGAACCATGAAAGTTCTCTTCGCAGGCGGAAACGGCTATCCGCCGCAATTCAGCGGCGGCGTCCAGTCGAGCACCCATCATCTGGCGGAACAGTTGATCGAACACGGTCATGAGGCATCGGTGCTTGCGGCTTTGTTCGGGCAGGGCATGTTCGGATACAAGGCGCGCGCCAAGATGAAGCTCCTCGGTCAGCGCGCCGTCGTCGACAATTTCCCCGGCTATCCGGTGGTGCGCGCCTGGTTCCCCTGGGAAGCGGCCGCCTTTGCCGTAAAGAAGCTGCAGCCGGACGTGGCGGTGGTGCAGTGTCACAAATCGGTTCCGCTCGGCAAGGCGCTGGAGGCCGAGGGCGTGCCGCTGGTGGTCTATCTCAGGAATGTGGAATTCCATGAACTCGGGGGCGATCTGCGCGAGCTGAACTCGGCGTCTTACATTGCCAATTCCGAGTTCACGGCGCGCACTTACAAGCGCGAGTTCGGCATCGATTCCACGGTGATCCCGCCGACCATCAATCCGGCCTCTTACAGCACGCCGACGACGGGCGAGTACGTCACCTTTATCAATCCCTACGAGGAAAAGGGTTTCGAGCTGGCGGTGCGGATCGCGGCCGCCTGCCCGGAGATCCCTTTCCTGTTTGTCGAAAGCTGGAAGCTGGATGACGATCACCGCGCCCGCGTCGCGGAAACGATCGCGCCGTTCTCCAATATCAAGCTCGAAAACCGCACCGACGACATGAAAACTCTCTACGGCCGCACCAGGATCCTGCTAGCGCCGAGCAAATGGGAAGAGGCGTGGGGTCGCGTTGCCTCGGAGGCCCATTGCAGCGGTATTCCCGTCGTCGGCTCGCGGCGCGGCGGCCTGCCCGAAGCGATCGGCTCGGGCGGCGTCGTGCTGGACTATGACGCGCCGCTCGAGGACTGGGTCACGGCGCTCAGGCGGCTGTGGAACGATCGCGAGGAATATGAGCGAGTCTCGGAAGCCGCGCTCACGTTCTCGCAGCGCCCTGAACTCGATCCCGAGCGCCAGTTCGCCACCTTCTTCGCCTTGCTGGACAGGGCTGCCCGGCAGCGCGCCCGGCGCGCTGCTTAATGCATTTCGCCAAGAAATCTGCAGCGGTTCTGGGCGCGACAGGCATCAAACAACGACTCAAACGTCGACTGAATTCGATTCGGCGCGAGGCACCTTAAATCCGCGTAAGGTTTTGCTTACGCTGGCCTTTTGACCCGGCTCTTCAGCATTTCATAGGCGCGTTCGCCGAGCAGGGCGCGCGCGGCGGTCTTGATGACCTTCTTGCGCCCCTCGGGCGAATTGATCTGCCTGAGCCGTGCCGGCAGGTTGCGGGCCGCCTGCTCCAGCGCCGGCAAGGAAAACGCGTCGGGAAAGCTCACGATGTTGGTTTCGACGCACAGCACGGGCTTGCCCGATAGCTTGGCGATCTTGAGCGCCTGCTCGTGCTCGCTCTCGATGAACAGGATGGCGTCCGACTTGCGATAGAACTCGGCCTTGAAGCTGCCATGCGCGCCAAGCCGCTGCCGCTCGGCCTTGCTCGGCAAGTCGAGCATGACGAGATGGTCATATTTGATCTCGTGCTTGGCCAGCCAGGCTTCAGTCAGCTTGCGGTACTTTTCCAGCCGGCTGGTCACCAGCCAGCCGATCTTGCGCGTCGGCCCGAGAAGCGGCCGCGCCTCGGTGAGGAATTTCTCGTAGGCCGGGCCGTCGTCATTCTCGTCCGCCGTCGGATCGAGGCAAAGCACGCCGTCTATGTCGACGCAGCATTGCTCGAGGAAGACGTGGTGCATGAAGTTCCACTGAAACATCCTGGGATGCGGCACGACCTCGAAGACGATGTCGGTTTCCTTGTGCTGCGAAATCAGGCCGAACACGGCCACGTAGACGAAATCGCCCGGGATGCCGGCAGCCGCGATTTTGCTGCGCGCGTCGCGCATGGCGTTGCCGCCGCTGACGCTGTCGTCGATCACCAGGATCTTGCGCATTTCGGAATGCTGCCGATCGAGCGCCGCGCGCCGCTTGGTGACCCCCGAGGTGTAGATCTTGCCGGCGAGAAAGCTGTCGAGATCGGTCATCGGGATATTCGCCGTCAGGCTGACCAGCGTCGCGGCGAGGATCCCGCTTCGCGGCACGCCGACCACCAGGTCGATGTCGCGCGGCAGCCGGTGCAGGTTCCGCGCGATCGCGTCGTTCATGTCTGAGATCGATCGGTAATTCATGCTGTTGCCTAACCCTCAAAAATCAGCAGTTTTGGGCTGCCCGGCCGCGGCCGGAATGCCTGGCGGTTTGCGCCGGCAAGGTCATTTCGCCTCGCTGGGCGCGGGGGAAAACCCGCGCGCCGGGATCAGCCGCAGCGCCTCCCGAAGCGCCTCGCGGCCGGCGCCGAAGGCGAGCGCGACGATGATGGTGACGACATAGGACAGCACCGCGCCGCCTGCGAGAGCGATGATGGGCTGCGCCGGCAGCATCGGCTTGGCGACCCAGACCAGGGCCAGCGCCAGATGCGCGCCCAGCACGAAGGGGGCCGCTGCGGGCGAGCCATGTGCTGCACGCAGCCGCCCCCTTCGTGCTGGG
>NZ_RZSF01000620.1:0-1535 GCF_004023325.1 Mesorhizobium sp. M1A.F.Ca.ET.072.01.1.1
GTGTGCTCGCCCATCTCGCGGTGACCGGCTCGATCGCCGTCGGCGACAGTTTCGTGCAGCAGATCGTCGGCCACGGCCTTGCCGCGAAGCTCTCGGCAAAGCTTGGTGAAGGCGTCGTCAACGGCATGATGACGGCGCGCATCGGCATCGCGGCGATGGAAACGACGCGCCCGCTGCCGTTCATTGCGGTAAAGCGACCGGGGCTAGGCGATTTCCTCTCGGCATTGACCTCGTTCGCGTCGCGAAAGGATGGCCAAAGCGAGCAGTAAGGTAAATGCAGAAACGGTCGCCAGTGACGAAGCATTAACCAATCTTCTTCATGGTCACTCTGGTTCCAACAGCAGACTCGTTCGTGCCGGGTGTTGTCAATGAGAAGCGTAATCTTGTCCTGCGTCATGACCGCAACGGTTGCGGCCGCCGTACCGCTCGGCCTCGTCGAAAGGGCCTTTGGAGCAGAGGCTGACAAGCAGTTTTTCCGCTCGGTCGAAGGCAAATGGGTCGGCCCTGGCGAAATCATCGCCGGCAAATACAAGGGCACGAAATTCACCTGCAATTTCAACGGTTCCACGCCGGACGGCAAGGTCGGCATGACGCTGGACGGCGACTGCCGGGTCGGCGTTTTCACCCAGAAGATGTCGGCGACGGTCGAACGCCGGGGCCGGGATGGTTACAAAGGCACTTTCATGGGTGGCTCGACCGGCAACGGCATGGACATTGTCGGCGGCAATGTCGTCGATCCCCAAAAGGTCGTCTTCACCATTAACCGCAATCAGTTGAACGGCGTCATGCAGGCGCGCGTCCCCGACGACAATTCGATGACCGTGACGGTCGCCGTGCGCGTCGACAAGCAGTTGGTGCCGGTCATCGGCATGAGCCTAAAGCGGGTCGACACGGTCGAAGTCGGCTCGATCGCGAAGAACTGAGCAAAGCGCGATCGAGGAAGACCAAAGGCGGCAGCCAATGGCCACCGCCTTCTTTCGTTTTGACTTGGCTCAACCCTTGATGGCGGCAGTCACTTCGTCATATGCCTTGCAGGCTTCGTCCAGCGTCGTGGCATTCTGATATTTCGTCGTCACGGCCTGCACCTTGGCCGTCAGATCAGCCGCCTTGCTCGGATCCTTGGTGATTGCTTCCTGAAGCGCGGCAGCCATGTCCTGCGCCTTCTTGGCGGCGATCTCCTGTGTGCACTCCGGTCCCTTCGAACAGGCCGAAACGGCCAGCGCCGCAACGCCAACGGCAACGAGCAAAAACTTCTTCATGTCAGTCATCTCCTCAAAAAAAGGCAGCGGCCCATCGCCGCTGCCCTCCAATGGCTGAAGCTCCATAGCCAAAGCCTACCGGCCTTAACCTTTGATTGTGGCGGCGCGCAACCACCGGGCTGCGTAAACTTGTGCACGAAGCTGCAGCGCGAGTTTGTCTGACGGCACACGCTCGTTTTCGGGCAGACACCCCTGCTCTTCCTGCCAGGCCCCCTGCCCTTGCCTCGCACTCCCGCTGCATGCAAGGAGTGCTGAAACGAAAGGACGGCAGTCATG
>NZ_RZSF01000621.1:0-1531 GCF_004023325.1 Mesorhizobium sp. M1A.F.Ca.ET.072.01.1.1
ATATCGCGGCCGGCCGAGACCGTGTTCGACTCGTCGATGCAGATGCTCCGCAATGTGCCGCATCTGGCCATCATCCCGCTCGTCATCCTCTGGTTCGGAATCGGTGAGGAAGCGAAGATCTTCCTCGTGGCGATCGGGACCGCATTTCCCCTCTACCTCAATACCTTTCACGGCATCCGCACTGTCGATCCGAAGCTGATCGAGATGGCGCGTGTCTACGGGCTCGGTCCCGTGCCCCTGTTCTGGCGGGTGATCCTGCCGGGCGCCATGCCGTCGATTCTTGTCGGCCTTCGTTTCTCGCTCGGCCTCATGTGGCTCACGCTCATCGTGGCCGAGACAATCTCGGCGTCCTCGGGCATCGGCTACATGACGATGAACGCGCGCGAGTTCCTGCAGACCGACGTCGTCGTCCTCGGCATCCTCGTCTACGCGCTACTCGGCAAGCTCGCCGATTTCATCACACGGTTGCTCGAGGCGCGCGCTCTTGCCTGGCACCCCACGTATCGCCCCACCGTCACCAGGGGAGCGACGTCGTGAGAGAATCTGCGAGCGTGGTGCGGCTGCACAAGGATGCCTCGTTCCACGAAGCGGATGCGCTGGCCGAGAAAAACCTGCTTCGCGAGGTGAGACCGCACGGTGAGGACGCGCCGTCACTGAACGGGCAGGACATACGACTTGATCGCTTGTCAAAATCCTTCGGAGACCGAAGCGTCCTGTCCGACCTCGATCTGGTCATTCCTGCCGGACAGCTGCTGGCGATTGTCGGCCGCTCCGGCTGTGGCAAGTCGACGCTCCTTCGCGTGATCGCGGGACTCGATCGCCCGACGAGCGGAACGATTGCCATCGGCGACGCCGAGGTCCAGTCGCTGCAGCCGAACGTGCGCCTTCTCTTCCAGGACGCGCGGCTGCTGCCTTGGCATCGCGTTCTCAGCAATGTCGGCATCGCGCGCACGAAGGGCTGGCGGGAGACTGCGGCGGCAGCCCTCGCCGATGTCGGGCTTGCCGATCGGTGGAACGACTGGCCTGCCGTGCTGTCCGGCGGTCAGGCTCAACGCGTCGCGCTCGCCAGAGCTTTGGTGAGCCGACCGGGCGTTCTGCTGCTCGATGAGCCGTTCGGCGCTCTCGATGCGCTGACGCGTATGGAGATGCACCGGCTCCTGGAGCGCATCTGGCGCGAGCATGGTTTCACGACCGTACTCATCACCCACGACGTCGCCGAAGCGGTCGCACTCGCGGACCGGGTGCTCGTCATCCGCGACGGCGGCATAACGCTCGACTTGCCGGTCGATCTCCCTCGGCCACGACCCCAGGGAGCCGACACCGCGGCTGTGGCCCTGCAGGCGCGAATTCTCGAAGAGGTATAGGCGCAGCCGTCGATCCGTGCGGCGCCTCGGCAGAACAAGGAGATCGTAACATGCACAAGGATCGCGGATCAGAAGACGAAAGTCAGACCGGGCGTGTGCCGCCGGCACAGCAGAGGCCAGACGTCCCCGACGGTGGGCGCCGCCGCTTTCTTGGCGCAGCCGGAGGC